>NZ_JBEZJL010000141.1:0-15725 GCF_040651755.1 Actinomadura sp. NPDC048394
GTCATCGCCCTGCTCCCCGGGGTGGTGACCGGCGACGTCGAGGCGGCGCGGGAGGCGGCCGCCCAGCAGTTCGCGCCGCGCCCGCCGCGGGGCCACCGGTCAGCCCTGCTTGGGGCCGGCGCTCTCGACGACCTCGAAGCCCCACAGCTCCGCGCCGGACGCGGCGGGCCCGCCGTGCCCGTGGCCGTGCCCGTGCCCGTGCCCGGCGGGGCGGTCCGCGGCGGCCTGCGCGTGCCCGTGCTGGAACGCCTGGCTCTGCGTCCAGCGCTGGAAGTCCTCCTCGCTGCGCCACCGGGTGTAGACCAGGTACCGGTCCTGGCCCTCCACCGGGCGCAGCAGCTCGAAGGCCTCGAAGCCCTCCGCGGACTCCACCAGCCCCGCCCGCCCGGCGAAGCGCTTCTCGATCTCCTCGCGCATCTCCGGGTTCACGGTGAGGACATTGATCTTCACGACGGACACGCCCGACCCCCTTCACGTCTGGTCGTGCCCACCGTCTCACATCGCCTCCAGCCGGGACGCGCCCCCCTCCAGGGTCAGCCAGGCCGGCAGCGACGTCTCCTTCACCCGGACGCGGACCCGCGCGTAGCGGGCCGGGTCGACGAAGCCCGGGGCGGGCGCGATCACATTGTCGAACACGAACTCGGACACGACGAACGCCAGGTCGGCGCCCGTCTCGGCGACGCGCCGCTTCACCGCCGGCGCGTCCACCAGCCGCCGGGTGGTGATGATCGGCAGGCCGGACACGCCCCGCGCGTCGCGCTGGACCGGCCCGACGTGCATCGCGGCCCGCAGCTGGATCCGGACGGGCTCGGCGGCGCGCCGGTTGTACCGGCGCAGCGCGGCCGCCAGGTGCGCGAGCATCGGGTCGACGACCTGCCCGGTCGGCGTGCCGGACGGGACGACGACGAGGGCGCCGTCGCCGCGGTCCTCGGTGTGGAGGGCGGCGAAGTCGAGGCGGGACGCGGCGAACGCCTCCTCCAGCATCCCGTACATGGCCGCGACGACGTGCCGCCGGTCCGCGTCGGTGCGCCGCCGGGAGCTGAATCCCTGGATGTCGGTGGTCAGGATCGTGCAGCTGCCGTTCGGCCCGTCCGGCAGCGCCGTCCCCGGCCCGCCGGCGCCCGCGGGGAGGGCAGCCTCGTCGCGCCGCTCGGTCTGCCGCCGGTACACCTGGTTCACCAGGATCGCCTGGACGCGCGGGTGGGCCGCCAGGTAGGCGGCGAACGCGTGCGCCGGGACGCGCAGCGCGTTCAGGTCGCCCTCGGCGGTCACGGTGGCGGACCGGTCCCGCGCCACCATCGCGGCCCGCTCGCCGACGAGCTCGCCGCCGCCCCGGAACGCGACGGTCCGCTGCACGCCGCCCTCCTCGACCCACACGCGCGCCAGGCCGTCGAGGATGACGATGACCTCCTGGGCGAGCACGCCTTCCCGGCACAGCACGTCGCCCCGGCGGTAGACGTGGCCGTGGGCGCGGTCGAGGAGCGCCTGCCGCTCGCTCTGCGTGAGCATCGTCCAGAACGCGGTGCCGCCCTCCTGCGCGTCCGGGACCGCCTCGACGGCCTCGACGGCGCGGGCGGCCGGGAGCGGCGGCGGAGCGGGACCCTCCTGCGCGTGCGGCGGGACCGGCGGCAGCGGCCCCGGGCCGGGCGGCAGCGGCCCCGGGCCCGGGGGCATCGCGGCCCTCAGGTACTGGACGAGCGCGTGGACCGCGGGCGCGGCCGTGAGCGACACGAGGGCCAGCCCGCCGGCGATCACGGCGCCGGGCGTCCCGGCCAGCAGCTCGCCCCCGAAGGCGGCGGCGAGCGTCACCGACGCCGCCCCCAGCCCGCTCTGCGTTCCCGGCGTCCTGTTCCGCGGCTCCCGGCGCCACGGCCGTCCGATCCGTCCCCTGTGCTCTGTGCTGCCCACGGTGCTCTCCTCTCCGCCCGTCCGGCGGAGGCGCGCTGCGCCTGCTCCGGCCGGGCGTCACGTCCGAGCCCCACTTGCCCCCACATAGACGGTACCGCGTGATACATATAAAAGCCATATGAAGGATGACGAACGCACGGTAATGAGCCAGTTGCCAGATGGCGATGGTCATGCGAAGCTGAGGACTGCGAGGTTTTCCCGGATTGCGCCCGGGGAAGCATGCATCTGCACCCTGTACCTCGGGGCAGGGAAGGGCGCCGGAGGGCCGCACACGATGCGGCCGGCCGTCTCCCCGGCCCCGCACGCCGTCCGCACGCGGGCCGGCCGGAAATGGAGATGACCGCGCATGCCGAACTCCCGAGCAGCCTCCGGCACCTCCGGCGACGGCACGGCCCCCCGCGCCGATACCGTCCCGCAGGGCGAGCGCGTCACGCTCAACCTGACCGGCAAGGCGGTCCAGGCGCTCCAGCGCCTCCAGGACATGACCGGCTACAACAAGACCGACTGCATCAACCGCGCGCTCATCATCGCCGCCGACGTCGAACGCATGTCCCGCGAACCCGGGGCGGTCTACTGGCGCGAGACCCCCGACAGCGATCTCATGCTCGTCCGCTTCGTCTGACGGCCCTGCGGGGCCGCCGGTCAGGACGCGGGGTTCCGGGCGCCGTCCGGTACGTCGCCGGCGAAGAAGCGGATCCTGTTGGCGCCCGGCTTGTAGACGGTGACGGTGAGCCGGAACGGCTCGCCGTCCTGGTCGAAGGCCGTCCGGCTGTGCTCGATGACGGCGAGGCTGTCCCTCGGCAGGCCGAAGAACTCCATCTCCTCGGCGGTGGGCGGGCGCGCGTCGAACCCGTCCTCGTAACCGACCTGGACGTGACCGTGCTTGCGCAGGTAGGCCACCGAGCCCTCCGCTATCTCGTTCTCCGCGAGCAGGGCCTGCGCGGTGAGCGCCAGTTCCAGGGCGAAGTAGGAGTGCTGCAGCGAGTTCGGCTTGCCGTCGATGAAGCGCTGCTGCGTCCGGCGGACGATCTGGGGCCGCGGCTCCCCGCGGAGGCGGAGGGCGCTCTTCTGGACGTCCGTGGCCTGCGCGATGCTCACCCGCGGGAGCGAGGAGGTGGCCCTGAGGCCCTGGCGTTCCGCTTCGTCCACGAACGCCCGGCCCTCGCCGCCCCCGGGACGTCCCGGGAGGTCCTCGTCGAGATCCACGTCGTTCAGCGTGATCACGAAGGGGGTGCTCTCCTTCGACACGAAGCTGCCCCGGTGGGGGAGCGTCTCCACGCGGCCGCTCCTGCGCAGCTCCTTCATCGCCTGCTTGGCGGTGTTCGGCGAGACGTTCCACTCGCCGGCCAGCTCGTGCTCGGTCGGCAGCTGATCGCCCGGCAGCAGCTCGCCGGACTCGATCCGCTTCTGGAGCGCTCGCGCGATCTCGATGTACCTGGGAGTGGCGGGGGACATGTCCGCTCCTCGGGGCTGCGGGCGCGTCAGGTCACCGGGACGGCCCGGTGCGCTTCGGCGACGTCCAGACTTCGATGATGCGGTGCACCGGCGGGCCCGGGGCGTCGATCGGCCGTTCGAAGAGGGCCCCGGACGGCGTCGCGTCCTCGGTCGCGCGGGTCGCGACGTAGGCGAAGCCCTGGCGGCGGTAGTAGGCGTGCAGCTCGGTGTTGTCCGTCCAGACGTCGATCCTCAGCACGGAGGCGCCCTGCTGCAGGTCCCTGCCCTTGGCCGCCGCCCAGCTGATCAGCTCCGCGCCGAGGCCGGTCCCGGCGTAGTCGCGGTCGATCACCAGCTGGTGCAGGTAGACCGCCTCGACGGCGCGCTCCTCCTCGGTCCACAGCTCCGGATGGCCGAACGGCTGGAGCGTGACGGTGGCGATCGGCCGGAAGCCGTCGAACATCAGCCAGGTGAGGCCGTTCACCACGCGTTCGTAGACCCGCTTGTAGCGGCTCTCGGGGTCGGGCCAGGGCCGGTTCCACTGCGTCGTGGACTTCTCGGTCCGCAGCCAGGCGGCCCTTCCGTCGATGAGGCGGAGGACGACCGGGACCTCGTCCGGGCGGGCCTGGCGGATGTGGTAGTCGGGTTGGGGGACCTGGCTGCGCCGGCAGGTCCTGCTGTCTGTGTCCACGGGCTCCTGACTCCGAGAGAAAGAACCGAGCCCCCGCCGCCGGGCCCGACGCCGGGAGCCGTGGCTTCCGCGGGGACCGGAACGGGGGCGGTTGACGATGTGCGAACGCCGCGGCCGGGCGGCGGGGGACTACCCGCCGCGGGCTCCGCCGCCCGGCGCCTTCCCCTTGGGGGGCTCCGCGGGCGTCTGGCCCGGTGCCCGCATGACCTGCTCGGGGACCTTCCCGTCGTTGTAGTGCAGCCGGGTGCGGTCGGCCGGCCAGACCGTCACGGTGAGGCGGAACGCGTCGCCCTCGGCGGAGTAGGCGGTGCGGTTGGTCTCGAAGACGACGTCCGCCGCCGAGTCGCCCAGGCTGAAGAAGCGCTTCTCGTTGCCGTCCGGCACCCGTGCCCGGATCTCGTCGTGGAAGCCGACCTCCTCGTAGCCGAGGGTCTCGCCGAGGTAGCCGACCGCGCCCTGCGGGATGTCGGTCGGCTCGAGCAGCCGCGGCGCGCCGCCGGTGGCGAACCGCAGCGGGTAGAACGACGTCTGCAGCGCCCACGGCCGCTCGTCGACGAAGATCTCCTGGTGCCGGGAGACGAAGGTCTCGCCGGGCTCGGCCTGCAGGTACCAGGCGATCAGCTGCGTGCCCTGCTGGATCTCCACCTTCACCGGCGAGACCGTCACCCTCTGGCCGGCCGGGATGAACGCGTCGCGGTTGTACCACTCGCCCTCGCCGCTGCCGGGCGCGAGGCCCAGCGGGACGGCGGACAGGGTGACGTGGACGGTGCTCGGCCGGTAGACGACGAAGGTGCCCTTGCCCTGCTCGGAGACGACGCGTCCCTGGTTCGCCAGCCAGGCCAGCGCGTCGCGGATGGTGTTGCGCGACGCGTCGTAGTGCTGTTCGAGGTCCTTCTCCGCCGGGAGCCGGCGCCGCGCGGCGGTGCCGGACGCTTCGGCGAGGTCCCCGCTCTCGATCCGCCGGAGCAGATCGTCGGCGATTTCCCGCCAGCGCAGCGGTGTCGCGCGAGGCATGGTGGCGATCCCCTTCCCGAACCGGACGTCAAGAACTGAACAAGTACTTCCCGCTCAACATGTTTGCAACCTCCTAAGAGGGTAACACTCATACTGAGCGACTTGTTGGTACAAGTGAACTAGTAGTTAAAGCTCGACAACAGTAGCAGTGCGATGGGTGGCACGTAAGGGATATGCAGAACTAGCGGACGGGTCGGCCACGCCGGACCTGTCAGAAGGAGCCGACATGACGGTGTCAGTGTCCGTCTACCTGTGGATCCTCGGTCCGCTGACGGTGTTCGGGGCCCTCGGGCTCTCGATCGTCCTGGCCGGCCGGAGGTTCAACTCCACGGTCTTCCGCGTGCCGGGGCCGCGGACGTCGAACCGCCAGGGAGTGTTCGTGAACGTGGTCGGCCCGGCGTCGCGGGCCGGCCGGCAGGGGAGCCCAAGCCGTACGTGATCTCCGTCGCCGCGTGGGCGGGACGCCGAGCCGAGGAGAGGTCGAGGTGGAAGAGAGCCGGACACAGGCGCCGCCCGCCGGTGCGGAGCGGCGAGCGTGGTGGAGGCCGTGGCGCGGCCAGCAGCCGACCGCGGGGGCGTACCCGCGGCTGGTGCTCACGCCGGTGCCGCCGGACGGCGCCGCCGCCCGGCCCGGCGCCGCCCGCATCCGGGGCGCCGCGAGCGGCGGCCCCGCGCCATGGAACGCGGCCGCAACCGTTTGGGCGCCGGGCGTGCCGGGGATGCCCGGCGCGGCGTGGGCCGTCGCGGCCGGGGTCGCGGTCCTGCTGATCACCGAGGAGCTGGGCCGGCGGGCGAACGCGCCGCACGGGGTCACCGCGATGTGCTCGGCCGCCGCGTTCGCGGTCGCCGCGGCTCCCGGCCTGGCCGCCGCGGCCTGCCCGCGCGGCCGTCCTTCCGGGGCCGCCGCGCCCGAGGCCCGCGAGCGCGAGGCCGCCGTGCGGGCCGGCTGACCGGGCCCGCGGGCCCGCCGGCCGAGCCCGCGCCGGCGCCCGCCGGCCGAGCCCGCGCCGGCGACCGCTGCGATGCGGGGTCGCGGCCCGCCGGTGACCGTGTCCGCAGTGACGGGGGAGACGGAAGGGAGGTATTGGGGCCAACGGGTTAGTTCATGCTGTCCTCACGAGCAGAAAGTTTCCCTGAAACAGGACATAAGCGACTGATTCCCTCATACTGCAATCAAGCGGAAGAGAGGGATGTGCTAGTGACCGGCCACGTTCGCCCCCAGGCCCACCCGGACCCCCACGTCGACGCCACCCGCGGATACATCACCATGGTCAGCGACGCGCTCCAGGCCTCGGGAACGCCCCTGGCGGACGTGTGGCTCGACCCCTCCGACCCCCGTGACGCCACCTTCCTGCTCGGCACGCGCGCCGTCGTCTGGACCGAGACCGACGGCTTCGTCGCCGGCGAGTTCGTCTCCGGCGCCCCGGGCGTCCGGACCGTCCTGCGCGACCCCGTCGCCCTCGGCGGCGGCGCGCTGCCCGACCCGCTCGCCCTCCCGGCCCTGCTCGCCCGGGCGGGCACGGGCGCGCTCGTCCGGCCGCGCTCGTACGAGGACGGGCACGACGGCTTCGACGACGCGCTCGCCCGGTACGACCTGCGCTGACCGGGGACGACCTGAGCCGACCGTGCGACCTGGGCCGACCGGGACCATCCGAGCCGGGCGGCCTCGTCCGAACGGACGAGGGGCCTTGCGGCGCTGACCGGGCGTTTCGCCGATATTTCCACCAAACCGGCTAAACCGGTGGCGGATTTCGGGCGGCGGCGCCACCATGGGTCGCGCACGGCACGTGTGAGGTTCCCGCGCGCCGTGGTCCAGCAGCCGAACCACCGGAGTGATCGCATGCCTGTCCGACCCTGGAGTCCCGAGGACCTCGGGCGTCCCACGGACGGATCCTGGGCCGACGTCGCCTTCGGGCTGGGCGAGATCTACGAGTGCGAGGGCGACCTCGGGCAGGCCGCCGGCTGGTACCGGCGGGCCGCCGAGTCCGGGCACGACGCGGCGGCGCTGCGGCTCGGCGCGGTGCTCGGCCGGATGGCCGACGACGGCGCCGACGGGTCCGCCGAGGACCTGCTCGCCGAGGCCACCCGCTGGCTCAGCGGCGCGCAGGACATCGCCACCCCGGGCGCGATCGAGCTGATCACCGACATGCTCAACCGGCACCAGCGGCGGGCCGCGCGCCGCGGCCTGGAGCCCGCCGGCCAGCAGTGCTGACCGTACATTTCCGGCGTTCCCGACGAACTTGATCGCCGCGCCCGCCGTCGGACTCCATGTGACCGTCCACAGGGAGGGCGAGGAGTGAGCGGCGACGAGCCCGGCTACGTGCCTCCGGACCACACGTCCACCGTCGAGTTCGCCCGTCCCGCGCCACCGCCCGCCGCCGCGGAAGCGGAGAGCGAGCCGGTCGAGGTCACCGCGGCCGATCCGCCGCGGGACGCCCCCGGCGAGCCCGAGCCCGAGGCCGCAATCGTGGACCCGGACGCGACGGCACCCGATCCGCCGGACGAGGCGCCGGGGCCTGACCCGGGCGACCGGCGGATCGCGGGACCGCCCCCGCCCGCCGCAGACCAGCACGCACGAGCCGAGGCCCCGCCCGCGATGGTGCCCCCGGCCCTCGCCGGATCCGCGCCGAAGCCACCACGTGGGAAGGGCCCGGTGTGGCCGCAGCGCTTCGCGGTCCTCCTCGCGCTCGCCGCGGCCGTGCTGGTGATGGCCGTTGCGCTGGCAGCGGTATCGCTGCTCAGCGGAGACGGATCGGACGGCGGCGACGACCCCGACCTCCGCGCGCCCGCCACCCGGACGCCGGGCAGCCGGGCCCCGAGCAAGACCCCCACCGCCGGCCCGACGACGTCGCAGCCCGGAGCGCGACCGGCCCCGCGCGTCGGGACCGTCGTGACCGGCAACGGCATCACCTACCAGGTCGTCCAGCGGGACGACGGCTACTTCGAAGGCCGGTTCGTCATCACCAACCGCACCGGACGGCCCATGGCCGCCTGGCGGCTGAGCTTCGACGCGCCCGGCGCCGACGTCCGCACCGTCTGGGACGCGCGGCTCGTCCACGCCGGCGCCCACCCGGTGATCATGAACGCCGACGGCGCCGACCCGATCCCGCCCGGCGGCACCATGGACGTCCAGTTCGGCGCGTCCGGCACCCCGGCCATGCCGGGAGCGTGCCTGGTCAACGGCGCCGCATGCGGGTTCTGAGCCGCGTACTAGGCTCTCGGCCATGCGTATCGCCAGGTTCTCCACCGACGAGGGCATGTCCTTCGGCGTGGTGGAGGAGAACACCATCGCCGCCGTCGCGGCCCACCCGTTCGGCGACCTGACCTTCACCGGGCAGCGCTTCCCGCTCGCCGACGTCCGGCTGCTGGCCCCGATCCTGCCCAGCAAGGTCATCGCGATCGGCAAGAACTACGCCGACCACGCCCGCGAGATGGGCGGCGAGCCGCCCGCCGAACCGGTGATCTTCGCCAAGCCGTCCACCGCGGTGATCGGGCCCGGCGAGGCGATCGCCTACCCGGAGCGGCTCTCCGAGCGCGTCGACCACGAGGGCGAGCTCGCCGTGGTGATCGGCCGGATGTGCCGCGAGGTCCCCGCCGCCCGCGCCGCCGACGTCATCCTCGGCTACACCTGCGCGAACGACGTCACGGCCCGCGACCTGCAGAAGAAGGACGGGCAGTGGACGCGGGCGAAGGGCTTCGACACCTTCTGCCCGCTCGGTCCCTGGATCGAGACCGAGGCCGACCCGTCCGACCTCGCGATCTCCACCACGGTGAACGGCGAGGTCCGCCAGGAGTCCCGCACGTCGCTGCTGCTGCACGACGTCCCGAGCCTGGTCGAGTACGTCAGCCAGGTCATGACACTGCTGCCCGGCGACGTCATCCTCACCGGCACCCCGGCCGGCGTCGGCCCCCTGCAGGTCGGCGACGAGGTCACGGTCACCGTCGAGAACGTCGGCGCCCTCACCAACCGCGTCGTCGCCCGCGACTGACCCTCCTGTCGTACGGCGTCCCTAAGCTGGGGACGCCGTACGAAGGGGAGGTCATGACGTTCACCGGCTTCACCAGCGAGGCGTTCGAGTTCTACGAGGGCCTCCTCACCGACAACAGCAAGTCCTATTGGACGGCGAACCGGCAGGTCTACGACGAGCACGTCCGCGGCCCGCTGGCCGACCTGTGCGCCGAGCTGGAAGAGGAGTTCGGCGCGGTCAAGCTGTTCCGCCCCTACCGCGACGTCCGCTTCAGCAAGGACAAGACGCCCTACAAGACCCACCAGGGCGGCCACAGCGGCGGCTACTACGTGCAGATCGACGCCGACGGCCTGATGGTCGCGGGCGGCATGTACGCGCCGACGCCCGAGCAGCTCCGCCGCTACCGGGCCGCCGTCGGCGCCGACGCGTCCGGCAAGGAGCTCCAGTCCATCGTGGACGGCCTGCGCGCCGCCGGCCTCGAGATCGCCGGGGACCGGCTGAAGACCCGCCCGCGCGGCACCCCGGAGGACCACCCCCGCCTCGACCTGCTGCGCCACCGCTCCCTCTACGCCCACGAGGGCTGGCCCGCCGACCCCTGGATGGCGACGCCCGAGGTCGTCACCCGGGTCCGCGACGCCTGGCGGCGCCTGCGGCCGCTCGTCGAGTGGGGCGACGAGCACGTCGGCCCGCCCGACTTCTCCCGCTGATCCCGCCCGCCGCGGCAATCGTTTTGGCCGCTGACCCGCCGTCCTGTATTCTCTTCGAGGCGCGAGCGACCAGCCGGAAACGGCCGGGAAGCCCGTACCGCACTGGGGTATGGTGTAATCGGCAGCACGAGTGATTCTGGTTCACTTAGTCTAGGTTCGAGTCCTGGTACCCCAGCTCCGTCCACCTTCGTGGACAGGCCCCCGTCGTCTAGTGGCCTAGGACGCCGCCCTCTCAAGGCGGTAACGGCGGTTCGAATCCGCTCGGGGGTACGTTCGCTCAGAGCGGTGCGCTCGTCGGTCTCCGGCCGACCTCGCCACCGCTCTTTGTGTTTTTCCAGCAAGGCGGCCCCCTGGAATCCCCGGTGCGCGGCTCCGCCGTGCGAGCCGCCGGGCGCACCGGTTCCGGAGTGAAATTCGGTTCGAGGTGGGGTCCCGGGTCCGGTAAGCTGGGCGAGGCCCGAGCGGGAGACCGCGGAGGCTCACAGTCCGGCCCCCGTCGTCTAGTGGCCTAGGACGCCGCCCTCTCAAGGCGGTAACGGCGGTTCGAATCCGCTCGGGGGTACATCAGGGAAAGACGACCGCGGATCCGTTCGGGCCCGCGGTTTTCTGCTTTTCCAAGGCCCGTCACCGGCCACCCGTCATGACGCCCGGCGCCTGCGGCCGGAACCGGTGCGGAGCCCGAAGACCACCACCACGAGCGCGACCACGATGATCGCCGCGACGCCGGTACGCCCGTTCGCGAACGCCCGCACGGTGCCGGACGTCCGGGACCACAGCCCGTTGCCCGGCGACGCGTCGGTCCCGCCGAGCCAGATCGAACCGTCCGCGGCGGACGCGGGACGGGACGCCGACGCCCGCACCGTCCGCGGCAGCCCCGGATGCTCGCGGTCCATCCGCGCGGCGTCGACCGGCGTCATCGGGATCTTGCTGAAGTCGACGCCGCCGGTCACGACCCGCGTCCGCATCCGCACGCCGCCCCGCTCCACGGTCCGGGTGAAGGTGAAGTCGCCGTTCTGGATGGAACGGACGTAGGAGTCGTAGACCTGCCGGGGCCGCCACCCGTCCGTGAGCTGCGCCGAGCCGAGGTCGCCCGAGCCGATGAGGCCGTCGAACGACGTGCGGTGGCCGTCCCCGTGCCGCTTGCGGATCCACTGCGCGACGACGCGCGCCAGGAACGCGCGGCGGATCGGCGCGTACGCCGGATCGGCGTTGACCGCCTTGGCGACCTCCGGCACGATCAGCGTCTGCTCCAGCCGCTCGCTGCGCGCCTGCGTCGCCGGGTCGGTCGTGCAGGACAGCTTGCCGGTGTTGCCGATCTCGGTCGCCTGGGCCTTCACCGCGAGGTCCGCCTTCAGGATGTACAGGGACGAGCCGTCCTCGCGCACCTCGACGTCGCCGGGCACGATCCACAGCCGGGTCTCGGCGCAGGGCTTGTCCGAGGCGGCCTCCATCGCGTCCCAGTACTTCGCGCCGACCCCGGTGTTCGGGTCCAGCAGCTTCCCGGCGGTGCGCTTCATCTGGTAGTCGGCGTCGAGCAGGGCACGGCCGGCGTTCGTCCGCCCGAGGGCCGGGTCGATGATCCGGTCGGGTTCGGCGGGGTTGAGGTTGACCCAGAACTTGCTCGGGTCCAGCACCAGCCACGTCCGCAGGTCGGCGTTGCCGGCCGCGACCGCGTCGAAGCCCGACCCGACGTTCTGGACGACCCCGGGGGCGCCCGGGAGGCCGGAGAAGGCGTACTTCACGTGGCCGCCGTCGTCGGACATGTAGCGCATCTGCAACGTGGAGAAGTCGACGCCGCCGAGGTCACTGGACATGAGCCCCTTGATGAGCCCGCTCTCCTCCTCGCCGTCGCACGGGTCCTTCAGCGGGAACGCCGCCGGCGCCGCCGCCCGCAGTCCGGGGACCGGCAGGATCATCCCCGTCACGGCGCACGCCTGCTTCTTCTTTTTCTGGTCGTCCTTCTTGGCCGCGTCGACGCGTTTCTGGACCTGCGCCGGGCCTTCGCCGTACTTGTTGAGGGCCTTCCGCGACGCGTTCACCTTGTCGGCGACCTTCGGCTGCTCCTTGTAGCGGTAGTTGAAGTCCTCCTCCTTGAGGATGTCCATCGCCTGCTTGCGCGCCGCGGTGAGCAGCTGCACCTTGGCCGCCGGCTTGGTTCCCGCGACGCCGGTCTGGTAGGTCGCCTGGAGGCCCTCGGCGATGGTGGTGAGACGGCCCGCCCACTCCAGCGCGGCGGCCTCGTCGTTCCGCGCCAGCGCCTCGTCGGTGCGGTGCAGGACGCCGAGCAGGTAGTCCGTGCCGATGGCGAGACCGCCCATGGTCTGGGTCGGGACGATGTAGTCGGCGTCCTTGGCGACGGCGCTGCACTTCGAGTCCGACTTGTTGCCGCAGGGCTGGTTCGTGACCAGGTCGCCGGCGGAGAGCGCGGTCTCGGTGATCTTCACCTGGTCCAGCCGGCGGGCCCGCTGCAGCTCCGTCCGGTACGCGGCGCCCTCACCGAGCTTCCTGAGCCGGTTGTCGAGCTTCCGCAGCGACGCCTTGATCTGCGCCGGCGTCTTCCCGGCCTTCAGTGCCGCCTCGACGTACTTCGCCTTCACCTGGGCCTTGAGCGCCATGATCTCGGCGTGCAGCGCGAGGAGGCCCTGGTTCTTGCCCGGCGCCTGCGACCAGTTCCGTCCGACGGTCTGGAGGACGGTGCCGTTCGGGACGATCTTCTTCGCCGCGAGCAGCTCCGCGTAGAGGTCCGGGTCGTTCTTCTTGATCGTCTGCGCCGTCACCACCTGGACCTCGGTGGCGGCCTCCTCGTTCTCCCCCCAGTTGTCCCGCAGGATCTGGTCGACCTGTCCGGCGTCCGCCGGGGAAACGTCGGGCAGCGCCAGCCAGGTGGCGGCGTAGGTGGTGTTGAACTCCGCCAGGTAACCGTCCTTGACGATCTTGTCGAGGATGACGCGGCCGCGGGCCGTCCAGAGCAGCGAGACGTTGCCGAGGTCGGGCCCTCCGCCGGACGCTGCCGGGGCCGGGGCCGTCCAGGCGGCGGGTGCGCGTGCGGCCGAGAGGGCCGTCCGGGCCGCCGACGCGCCCGGGCTCGCGGCGGCGACGGCGACCAGGGCCGCCAGCAGGAGCGCGGCGAGCCGGCGGCCCGGACGTGCCGGACGTCCGGCGGGGCGGGTGCGCATCGTCGCCTCCTTGGCGGTCGTCCTGCTCCTGGCGGAAGGTCAGGCCGGAGGTGGTGATCGGCGTCGTGGACGCACGCGCCGCCCGTGCGTCCGCGGGGGAGGGTTCAGGGCGTCGGGCGGGGGCCTTCGCCGCCGGGGCGCGGGGGAGGAGGCGGCGGCTGCGGACCCGGGCCCTGCGGTGGCCCGGGGCTCCATGGGCCCGGCGCGGCGCCCGGCGGCGGCGCCTGCGGGGGCACGGCCCAGGGTCCGGGCGGCGCCGGCGGAGGTACCGGTCCGGGACCTCCAGCGGCAGGAGGCTGCTGGTAGCCGGGGTGCGGCGGATACGGCGGCGCGGGACGTCCCTGCACGGGACCCGGCGGCTGGTACGGGGGCGCGCCGGGCGGGGGACCCGACGTCCGCACCGGGAAGGAGAGGCCCGTCGCCCGCAGGTAGGCGATCAGGGCCGGGGCGGGGCCGGGACCGGCGGGGGAGGCGCCGACCGCCGCGGCGCCGCGCTTGAACGCCATCGCGCCGGCGGCGGCGAGAGCGCCCAGGGCCAGGACGGCGACGATGGTGACGCCGCCGAGGGACGTCGACGTCGAGCACGCGCGGGTGTGCCCGAAGTGCTTGAGATCGACGGTCGGCTTGTACTCGTAGCTGACGTCGCAGGCGGAGGCGCTCTGCGGAGCCAGCGGCAGGACGAGCGCGGCGCAGAGGAGCGTCCCGAGCACGAGGCCGATCGCGCGCGCCGCGCCGGTGCGGCGGGTCATGACGCCGCCTCCCCGGGACGCGGCGCCGGTGGCGCGGGAGCCGGTGGCATGGGCGGCGGTACGGGTCCGGCCTTCAGCCGCATCACCTTGGCGCGCAACGCGTTTCCCTCCTCGCCGGTCGGGTCGGGGTGCCGCCAGCGCCAGGCGGCCAGATCGAGCTGGGCCGTCTGCAGGCGCCGCAGGGTGCGCATCCCGCTCCATCCGTGGAGGCGCCAGGTGCCGACGAGCGTCCAGAAGCGGAGGGCCGGATCGACGAGGAACGGCGCCTCCTGCGGGGTGATGGCCGGGCTTGTGGTCGTCTCGGCCGACACGGCGGCACGGGCCGCGGCTGCCCGGACGCGCGTCCCGTGGACCAGCAGCAGCACGGCCACGAGGAAGAACGGCGCCTGGGGGAGCAGCCAGAAGAACGGGGAGATGATCAGGGTGTCGAGCGGCCCGCCGACGCTGACGTGGTCGTGGGCCAGGTGTGACAGCCACGCCGCCAGGGTCTCGGTGGCGACGGCGCCGGAGAACGCGGCGACGAGGGCGGCCAGACCGATGCGCAGGCGCCGCCCGCGGTCGCGCGCCTGCGCGGCGAGGCCGATCCCGGCGCCGAGCACCGCGCCGAAGGCGACCTGCCCGCCGAGGAGGCCGATCGACTGGCGGATCCAGTACTCGAAACCTCCCGTCGCGCCGTTGAACGCGCTGAACAGCCCGTACAGGCGGATGAACAGGACGCTCTCCACCAGGTTGTAGCCGAGGCCGATGGCGGCGCCGAGCACCAGGCCGGTGACGGCGTCGGTGACGCGGTGCCGGAACAGCGCCAGCAGGAGGACGACCCCGGCCGCGACGAGCAGCGCGTTCACGAGGGCGAGATGCACGAGCATGCCGTCGATCACGCGGTACTGGGTGTGGATCTGGCCGGCGAGGTCGCTCTTGTGGCCCTTGAGGACGAAGCCGTTGATCGTGCCGAACGCGAGGTTGCTGTAGGCGCGGCCGAGCCCGAACACGATCAGCGCGCCCCAGCCGAACGCGACCAGCAGCATCGCGAGCGGGATCCGGGCGAGCCGCTGGGCGTGGTGCAGCAGCCACAGGACGAACGCGGTGCCGGGGACGCAGGCGAGCGCCTGGCCAGGGTAGGAGCCGACCACCACGAGCGGGATCAGCCCGAACGGCAGTAGCAGGACCCCTATGACCGCCCAGGTCAGCGCCCGGGCGCGGCGCTCGTCCGGGCGCGTGACCAGCACGAACGCCTGGAGCGCGGCGCCGGCGGCGATGCCGGCGAGCAGCGTCCAGAACACGGCCTGGGGCGTCGCGAGGAGCCGTCCGATCGACCCCTCGGAGCCGGCCGCCTTCTGGAAGATCGACAGCGTCGGCTCGTCCGGCAGCACGTGCGGCCGCAGCAGGTTGAGCAGCAGCTCGACCAGGTACAGCGCGATGGCGAGCCGGGCGACGAGCAGGGCCCGCGCGCGGGCGGCGGCGTCGTCGCGGACGGTGTCGCGGAGGGCGGACCGGACGCCTTCCGCCGCGGCGGGGGCCGTCACGGCGCGCCTCCCGGAATTTGTGGAATGCTGGGCAGGTTCGTCGGGAAGGACGGCATTTCCGTCGGGAAATTCGTCGGCAGCCGAGTCGGGATATCGGTCGGCATTCCGGTCGATCCCGGCGGGACGTTCGGGAGCGTCGTCGGCAGGTTCGGGATCGCCGGCCGGGTGGGGGTCGGCATCGACGGGTTCCGCGGGTCGTTGGCGCCGGACAGCTCGACGGCCAGGGCCGCCGCGAGCAGCACCACGCCGATCACCGCGCCCGCCGTCAGGAGCAGCAGCTGGGGGCGCGGTGCGCCGCCGGCCGCGTCGGCTACGCGATTGTCATTCATGATCCCTGTTCCATCCGTGCGATGTGATCAAGGCTCGTCATGCGTCGCGCGGCGGAACGCGGTTCGGCGTCGCGTTCCGCGGTGGAAAACATCGAAATGCGGGGCGGGGGACTGACGATCGGAATGGTAGGCGCGGCGGGTATACGACGGGAATACGCCCACCGACGTGTCACCGCGAAGTGAGGCCCCGGCCGCCGCGGCGGCCGGGGCCCGGGATCCCCGGCAG
>NZ_JBEZJL010000142.1:0-15558 GCF_040651755.1 Actinomadura sp. NPDC048394
CCGCGGTTTGGGCGGGGTCGGTCAGCCGGACGGGACCGCCGGGCCCTGCCCGTTGAGGAACACGTGTCCGCCCGACTACATGCTGTCACTCCAAGGCAAGGTCATTGCCTGTTGTAGTCGCCCTGAAGCTGTGAGTAACTGGTTCCGGCCGACCACGCCATGATCCAGCGAGGGGAACGACGATGGACGAGTGCAGCGTTGCCCGCGGACCCGGCTGCGCGACGGACGGGCCGGCGCCGGAGGCCGAGGCCGGGTCCCCCGACGGCGCCGCGGCCGGCCGAGCGGCGGCCAAGCGGGTGAGCCGGCTGCTGTCCGGGCCGAGCGGGCTGGGCACGTCGGCGGCGCGCATCCTCGACGCCCTCCGCACCGTCCCGCCGGCGACCGACGCGCCCCCGCTCCCGCCCCTCGACGCCCCCGAGGCACCGGCCGCGCAGGAACCCGACGTCCTTGAGCCCGATCCGCCGACGCCGGATGCGCCGGACGTCCCGGAGACCGACGTCGCCGAGCCTGACGTCGCCGAGCCGGGCGTCCCGGACCTGGGCGCGCACGAACCGCCCGGACCGGACGCCGCCCTCCCGGTCCTGCCGACGCCCCTGCCGAGCCCGACGCGCAAGGGCGGCCACTTCTCGCCGGGCTACGCCGAACGCCCGTGGGGCGACGGCTCGTTCCCGCCGCTGTACTGCCCGCTGACGGCCCGGATCGACGACGACCTCGCGCTCGTGGTCAACGACCGGCTCGTCGAGTGGGCCGACGAGGTCGGGATCTACGCCGACCAGCTGGACAAGTTCCGCAACACCGGGTTCGGGCGGCTCGCCGTGCTCGCCCATCCCGAGACCGACGACGTCGACCCGCTGCTGCTCGCCGCCAAGATGAACGCCGCGTGGTGGGCGTGCGACGACTACTACGCCGACGAGAGCGACCTCGGCGCCACCCCCACCGAGCTGCCGCCGCGGCTGGCGCTGGTGATGTCGGCGATGGACCCGCCGCCGGACGCGGGCAAGTACACCGTCCAGGTCGAGGAGGCCGTGGAGTCCGACCCCGTCCTGCGGGCGCTGCGGTCGGCCACCGGGCATCTGAAGCGCCACGCCGGGCCGTCGCAGGTCATGCGGATCCTCAACACCACGTTCCAGATGTACGTGAGCTGGACGGCGTACGCGGCGTGGCGGCACCTCGGCGAGCTGCCGCCCGTGTGGCGGTACCTCGCGGCGCGGCAGCACGACAGCTTCTACACGTCCATGACGCTGATCGACGTCGTCGGCGGCTACCAGCTGGACGCGAACCTGTTCTACGAGCCGCGCGTGCACCGCGCGGTGATGCAGGCGGGCACCGCCTCCGTCATCGTCAACGACCTGCACTCGGTGGAGCGGGAGGCCGCCGACGACCTGCCCGACTGCAACGTGGTGCTGCTGATCGCCGAGGAGGAGGGCTGCCCCCTGGAGGAGGCGGTCCGGACGGCCGTGGCGATGCACAACGACTTCGTCCGCGGGTTCGAGGACAGCCAGCGCGAGCTGGCCTCGGTCCCGTCCGCCGAGCTGCAGCGGTTCCTGCTCGGCGTGCAGAGCTGGATGGGCGGCTGCCTGGAGTGGCACGGCGCGTCCGACCGCTACAAGTGACGACCCGACGACCCGACGACCCCGACCCGACGACCCCGACCCGATGACCCGAACCCCACGAAAGGATCACCGGACATGACCGCAACCCAGGACTCCCCCGTGCTCGGCAGCCTCTACCAGCACTCGGTCGCCGAGTACTGGAACGCCGAGCGCAACCCGGTCAACCTGCGGCTCGGCGAGGTGGACGGGATCTACCACCACCACTACGGCGTCGGCCCCGTCGACTGGACGGTCCTCGACGGCCCGGCCGAGACCCGCGAGCAGCGGACCATCGCCGAGCTGCACCGGCTGGAGAGCGCCCAGGCCGACCTGCTGATGAGCCATCTCGGCCCGGTCAAGCCGTCCGACCGGCTGATGGACGCCGGGTCGGGGCGCGGCGGGTCGAGCCTGGTCGCCAACGAGCGGTTCGGCTGCCGGGTCGACGGGGTGTCGATCTCGGAGTCGCAGGTCGCGTTCGCCAACGACCAGGCGGAGCGGCGCGGCGTCGCGGACAAGGTCCGCTTCCACTTCAAGAACATGCTCGACACCGGCTTCGAGACCGGGGCGTTCCAGGCGATCTGGAACAACGAGAGCACCATGTACGTGGAGCTGGGCCTGCTGTTCGCCGAGCACGCGCGGCTGCTGAAGCGCGGCGGCCGGTACGTGACCATCACCGGCTGCTACAACGACGCCTACGGGCTGCCGTCGCGGGCCGTCAGCGAGATCAACGCGCACTACATCTGCGACATCCACCCGCGCAGCACCTACTTCCGGGAGATGGCGGCGAACCGGCTGGTCCCGGTGAGCGTCGTCGACCTCACGTCCGCGACGATCCCGTACTGGGAGCTGCGGGCGAAGTCGACGCTGGCGACCGGCATCGAGCAGGCGTTCCTGGACGCCTACAAGGGCGGCAGCTTCCAGTACCTGCTGATCGCCGCCGACCGCGTCTAGCTCTGGCGGGGGCATTCCGCGGCCCGCCGGTGGGAGCACCGGCGGGCCGCGGGTTCCTGATCGGGACGGGGGTTCCTGATCGGGACAGGGGGCGGGCGTCAGCTCGCCAGGAAGGTGCGGACGGAGTTCAGCACCACCGTGTCGGTGAGGTAGGTGAGGTGGTTCTCGCAGGCCACGTAGTTGTTCGTGGCGCCGCTGAGCATGGTGCTGGTGTAGGGGTTGATGACGCCGTCGCACGGCGAGTACCAGGTGGCGTACTTGGTGTCGCCGGGCGTCTCGTCACCGGAGGCGAGCGTCTGGATGAACGACGAGCCGGGCGACATCTGCTGGCAGGTCGTGTAGATCAGGCAGGCGTAGGCGGCGGTGGTGCCGTGGTTGGCGCCGGCGAGGGAGGCCAGGTGCTTGACGTACTGCTGGCCGCCGAGCTCCTTGATGTACCACCAGCTGACGAGCCCGCCCATGGAGTGGTTGACGATGTCGACCTGGGACGCGCCGGTCTGCGCCCGCACCTGGTTCACGTAGGAGGCCAGGCTGGCGGCGTTGGTCTTGTTGTCGCCGTAGGAGTTGTAGTTGAAGGCGAACATCTCGTTGCTGCTGTAGCCGGCCGCGGCGAACACCGCCTCCGCGGTGACCCAGTTGGACGCGTTTCCGGTGTAGCCGTGGACGAAGACCACGGGCGTGTGCCCGGCCGCGTGCGCGGGCGCGCTCACGCCGACGACGGCACCGAGCACGGTGACCGCCGCGGTCAGGAGTGTGCCGAGAATCCGGCGCATCGCTCCTCCTCGGGGGGTGGGGGTTTCGTCACCGAGTGTCGCTGCGGTCGCCGGTCACCGCATCGGCGAAATCACCGGTCTCGCGCGTCCGGTGCGTGCTCGCGCTGGAACGTCGCGTAGAGCCACCAGAGCGACGGCAGGAGCAGCAGCGCGCCGGCGCCGAGGGAGGCGAGGCTCGCGACGAGCACGGAGTCGGCGGCCGCGGCCTGGTCGAGGTCGACGCCGGGCAGCAGGTGCGGGTACTGCCCGGCGCCCCAGCCCCACAGCAGGCCGACGACGGCGAGCGCCGCGGTGGCGCGGACGGCGACGTACGCGCGCCGCCACAGCAGGACCATCGACGCGATCCCGGCCGCGATCGACACCACGAGCAGCGGCAGCCCGCGCCCGGACGTCAGCTCGGTGAACAGCCGCGGCGCGTCGGCGTGCAGGACGGCGAGGCCGCCGCCCGACAGGACGCCGACGACGGCGCCCGCGGCGAGCGCCCGCCGCCGGAACCGCTCGGACAGCTCGGGGTGCCCGCCGCGCTCGGCGTCCCGGGTGAGGTAGACGGCGGCGAGGTAGGCGGCGACGCCGACCGCGAGGCCGCCGCTGATCAGCGAGGTGGGGTTGACCCAGCTCGTCACGAGGTCGCCCTTCGCCAGCCCCGGCGGGACGCGGAAGGAGGCGATCGCGCCGGCGACCGTGCCGAGGAAGAACGGGGTGACGAGCGAGGAGAACGCGAACGTGAAGCCGAACAGCCGCTGCTGCCACAGCGCCGTGCTGGCCTTGCGGAACGCGAACGCGGCGCCGCGCGCGATGATGCCCAGCGCGGCGAGCGTCAGCGGGATGTAGAGGGTGGAGCAGAGCGCCGCGAACACCGCCGGCACGCCCGTCCAGGTGACGACCAGGACGAAGATCAGCCAGACGTGGTTGGTCTCCCAGACCGGTCCGATGGAGTGCTCGATCTGGGCGCGCTGCGGGCGGCCGCGCTCGCTGCCGCCGGCGAGCAGGTCCCAGACGCCGCCGCCGAAGTCGGCGCCGGCGAACAGCACGTAGGCGCTGAGGCCGACCCACAGCACGGCGAGCAGGATCGCGGCCGCCACGGTCAGACCACCGTGAACCCGGTGACGTCCTGCTCCTGCGGCGCGATCGGCACCGGCTTGTCGCGGGCCATGCGCCGCAGCACGTACACCGACGCGGCGGTGAGCACGGTGTACACGATGCCGACCAGGACGGCGCCCCAGATGAGGCCGGGCGCCGGGTTGACGGCGTCGGCCGTGCGCAGGACCCCGTACACGATCCAGGGCTGCCGGCCGACCTCCGTGACCGTCCAGCCCGCTTCGAGCGCGCCGACGGCGGCGAGGCCGGACACCGAGGTGGCGAGCAGGAACCACCGGGTGCGGGGCAGGTCGCGGCGGCGCCACCAGTACAGGCCGAGCCAGAGCGCCAGCAGCAGCATCGCGAAGCCGAGGCCGACCATCACCTGGAAGCCCCAGTGCACGATGTTCACCGGCGGGCGGGCCTCGGGCGGCACCGTGTTCAGTCCGACGATCTCCGCGTTCGGGTCGGCGTGCGCCAGCAGCGACAGCCCGTCCGGGATCCCGATCGCGTAGCGCAGCTCGCCGTCGATCGCGACCCCGGCGATGTGCAGCGGGACGCCGCGCGCCGTGTCGAACACGCCCTCCATCGCGGCGAGCTTGATCGGCTGGTGGTCGGCGACGAATCGGGCCGCCCAGTCGCCCACGACGACCTGCGGCAGCGCGACGACGGCGGCGACGGTGAACGGCAGCAGCAGGCCGAGCCGGTGGTAGCGGTCGCGGCGCCCGCGCCGCATCGCCACCGCGTACACCGACGCGATGCCGAACCCGGCGACCATGAACGCGGCGAGGATCATGTGGACGGTCTGGGACGGGAACGACGGGTTGAACATGGCCCGCCAGGGGTGCACCTCCACGATGCGGCCGTTCACCGCCCGGAACCCGACGGGCGCCTGCATCCACGCGTTCGCGGTCACCACGAAGAACGCGCTCAGCACCCCGGCGACGACGATCGGGACGCCGGACAGCAGGTGCTTCACCGGGCTCAGCCGGTCCCACGCGTAGAGGTAGAGGCCGAGGAAGATCGCCTCGATGAAGAACGCGATGCCCTCCAGCGTGAACGGCAGCCCGATGACCTGCCCGTAGACGCCCATCATGCCGGGCCACAGCAGGCCCATCTCGAACGACAGGATCGTCCCGGACACGGCGCCGACGGCGAACAGCACGCCCATCGCGCGGCCCCAGCGGCGCGCGAGCAGCCGGTAGTTCGCGTCGCCGGTGCGGTGGCCGCGCCACTCGGCGATCAGGGTGATCGCGGGCATGCCGACGCCGAGGCAGGCGAGCACGATGTGCCAGCCGAGCGAGACGGCCATCTGGGTCCGCGCGGCCACCAGGTCGCCCGGGGTGGCGCCGGCCGCCAGCTGCCCCATCACGGTCACGTGCCGCTCCCCCCGGATGCCGTTCGCGCGGGTGTCCGGCGGGGTCGTACCCGGGCGCCGCGCGGCGACGCGGCGGCCGGGACGATCATGAACGGCCGTTGACCATTCCCAGTGTCAGCCCTGCTCGCGGCGGGCGCGGGCGCGGCGCTTGCCCTCGTGCATCGCCTGGACGCGGGCGATCGGGATGGTGTGGCCCTCCGCGACGAGGTCGGCGGGCAGGGGGCGCGCGGCGGGCATCAGCTCCGCCCAGGGGTCGCGGTCGGCGAGCAGCCCGGCCGCCGTCCGGACGGTGAAGGCGTGCGGGTCGGCGGCGTCGAGCTCGTCCCACGGGACGGGGAACGACACCGGCGTGCCGGGCCTGATGCGCGGGCTGTAGGCGGCGGCGACGGTCGCGCCGCCCGCCCTGGTCGAGTCGAGGAACACCTTGCCGGCGCGGTCCTCGCGGATGAACGCCGTGGTGGCGAGGGACGGGTCGAGCCGTTCGGCGCGGGCGGCGAGCGCGCGGGTCGCCGCCGCGGCGTCGTCGGCGGCGGTGCGGCCGTCGAGCGGGACGAACACGTGCACGCCCTTGGACCCGCTGGTCTTCACCGCGCCGTCGAGCCCGCAGTCGCCGAGCGCGCGGCGCACCAGGTGCGCGGCGGCGACGGCGGCGGAGAACGGGCCGCCCTCCGGCGGGTCGATGTCCATCACCAGGTGGGTGGGGTGGGCGGGGTCGGCGGCGAGGGCGAGCGGCGGGTGGTACTCGACCGCGCGCTGGTTGGCGAACCACAGCAGCGTCCGGCGGTCGTCGCAGAGCGCGTAGTCCACCTCCCGCTGCGACGTCTCGGCCCACACCGTGACCCGCCGCACCCACGGCGGCGTGTACCTGGGCAGGTTCTTCTGCATGAACGGCTTCTGGCCGCGCAGCACGCGGATGACCGACAGCGGGCGGCCCGCCAGCCGCGGGACGAGCCGCCCGGCGACGGCGTCGAGGTAGTCGACCAGGTCGCGCTTGGTCGCCTCGGCGCCGTCGAACAGCGGCTGGTCGAGGTTGGTCAGCCGGACCCCGTCGCGCTCCTCTTCGGTGCTCACTCCTCCACCTTCGCACGCGCCTCCGACAGGCCGGTCGGGTAGCGTCGGGGCGTGTACATACCCGCACATTTCTCGGCCGGTGACGCGGAGGTCCGCGCGCTCCTCGACGGCTGCGCCGCGGCCGACCTGGTCACGAGCACGCCGCGCGGCCTCCTCGCGACGTTCCTGCCCGTCCTGTACGACCCGGACGCCGGCGAGCACGGCGCGCTGCTCGCGCACGTCGCCCGCAACAACGACCAGTGGAACGTGCCCGCGCAGGGCGAGTCGCTGTTCATCGTGCACGGGCCCGATGCGTACGTGACGCCGTCGTGGTACGCGTCCAAGGCCGAGCACGGGCGGGTCGTGCCGACATGGAACTACCTCACCGCGCACGTCTACGGGCGGCTCGTCGTCCACGACGACCCGGCGTGGCTGGAGTCGCTGGTGCGGCGGCTCACCGGCAAGCACGAGGCGGGCCGTTCCGAGCCCTGGTCGGTGGACGACGCGCCGCCGGCGTTCATCGCCGGGCAGCTGCGCGCGATCGTCGGCCTGGAGCTGGTCATCACCCGGATCGAGGCGAAGGCGAAGCTGAGCCAGAACCGGCCGGCCGCCGACCGGGACGGCGTCGCCGCCGGATACCTCGCGGAAGGCGACCCGGTCATGGCGGAGGCGGTGCGCGCGGCGGCGAGACCGGACGCGCCGGGACGGTGAACGCCCGCACGGTCAGCCCGGTCCTCGTCGGCCGCGAGCGCGAGTCCGCCGCGCTCGACGCCGCGTTCCGCGCCGCCCGCGACGGGACGCCGTCGGCGGTGCTGCTCGGCGGCGAGGCCGGGGTGGGCAAGACCCGGCTGGTCGGCGACTTCGGCGCGCGCGCCCGCGCCGAGGGCGCGCGGGTGCTCGTCGGCGGCTGCCTGGAGCTCGGCACCGAGGGCCTGCCGTTCGCGCCGTTCACGGCGGCGCTGCGCGGGCTCGTCCGCGACGTCGGCGTGGACGGGGTGCGCGGCCTGCTGCCCGCGGGCGCGGGCGACGGCCTCGGCCGGCTGCTGCCCGACTTCGGCGACGCCGACGCGGGCGCGTTCACCGGGGAGTCGCGGGCCCGGCTGTTCGAGCTGGTGCTGACGCTGCTGGAGCGGCTCGCCGCGGCCGGCCCGGTGGTGCTGGTCGTCGAGGACGCGCACTGGGCGGACACCTCGACCCGCGACCTGCTGACGTTCCTCGTCCGCAACCTCGGCGCCGGGGACGCGCTGCTGATCGTCGTCACGTACCGGACCGACGAGCTGCACCGCGCGCATCCGCTGCGCCCGGTGCTCACCGAGCTGGAGCGCGTCGAGCACGTCGCCCGCGTCGAGGTCGGGCGGCTCGGCCGGGACGACGTCGGCGCGCTGGTGCGCGGCATCCTCGGCACCGACCCGCCGGCCGGCACGCTCGCGGACGTGTTCGAGCGCAGCGAGGGCAACCCGCTGTTCGTCGAGGCGCTGGTCGGCTCGGGCGCGGGCCGGGACCTGCCGGAGTCGCTGCGCGACCTGCTGCTCGGCGCCGTCCAGCGGCTGCCGGAGGACACCCAGGAGATCCTGCGGGTGGCGGCGGGCGGCGGCGCGCGGATCGAGCACGAGCTGCTCGCCGCGGTGGCCGGGCTGGACGAGCGGGAGCTGACCCGGGGGCTGCGGCCCGCCGTGGCGGTCAACGTGCTCGTCGTGGACGGCGACGGGTACGCGTTCCGGCACGCGCTGATCCGCGAGGCGGTGCACGACGACCTGCTGCCCGGGGAGCGGACGCGGCTGCACGTCCGGTACGCGCGGGTGCTGGAGGAGCGTCCGGAGCTGATGCCGGACCGGGCGCGGGCGGTGACGCTGGCCCACCACTGGCATGCCGCGCACGACGTCGTCCGGGCGCTGACCGCGGCGTGGCGGGCCGTCGGGGAGACGCGGCGGGCGCTCGCGTACGCCGAGGCGCTGCGGATGGCGTCGCGGGTGCTCGGGCTGTGGGACCGGGTGCCGGATGCGGCGGAGCGCGTCGGCGTCCCGCACGTCCAGGTGATGGAGGAGGCGGTCACGCTGGCCGACCTCGCGGGCGAGCCGGACACGGGGATCAGGCTCGCGTCGGAGGCGCTGCGGCACGAGGAGGCCGCCGGCGACCCGATGCGGGCGGCGCGGCTGCACGAGCTGCGCGGCATGATGCGGCTGCGGTCGGGCAGCGACAAGGCCCCGGCGGACCTGCGCGAGGCGGCCCGGCTGGTGCCGGCGGATCCGCCGTCGGCCGAGCGGGCGCGGGTGCTCGCGACGCTCGCCACGAAGATCGTCGGCCTGCACGGCACCCGGCCGGAGGCGGACGCGGCGGCGCGCGAGGCGCTGGAGGTCGCGCGGGCGGTCGGGGACACCGAGGTGGAGCTGTCCATCGAGCTGAACGTGGCGTGGCTCGACCTGTTCCACGACGACGACCCGGAGGCGTTCTTCGCCCGGATCGTGCGGGTCGCCGAGCGGGCCTCCGAGGTCCGGGCGTTCGAGCCGCTGCTGCGCGCGTTCACCAACCACTCCGACGTGCTGGAGATGTACGGGCGGCACGCGGAGGCCGCCGAGGTGGCCGCCGCGGGCATCGCCCGGGCGGAGGAGTACGGGCTGGCGCGGTCGGCGGGCGCGCACCTGTCGGTCAACGCGGCGGAGCCGATGGTGTCGCTCGGCCGCTGGGACGAGGCGCTCGGCGTGATCGGGCGGACGCTGCCGCGGATGTCGGCGGGCGTCATCCGGGCGGGGCTGCACAACCTGGCGGGGGCGGTGGCGCTCGCCCGCGGGGACCTCGACGGCGCCGAGCGGCACGCGGCGGAGACGCCCGGCCTGATCGCGCGCGGCGCGGCCCGGCGGGCGCAGAACCTGTTCCCGGTGTGCCGGCTGAGCGCGCTGACGGCGCTCGCGCGGGGCCGCCCGGCCGAGGCGCTGGACGCGCTGGACCCGATCCTCACCGACGTCGGCCTGCCCGACGACTCCCGGTACGCGCTGCCGGGGCTCGTGGTCGCGGCCACCGCCTGCGCGGAACTCGGCGACACCGGCGCGCTGGCGAAGGTGCGGGCGCGCGTGGAGGGGATGCGCCTCTACGGGCCGGTGCAGGAGGCGCACCGGCTGACGTTCGCGGCGGAGGCCGCCCGCGCCGAAGGCGTCCAGGATCAGGCGGCCTGGGACGCGGCGGCCGCGGCGTGGGACGCGCTGCACCAGCCGTACGAGACGGCGTCCGCGCTGGTCGGGGCCGGTGAGGCGGCGCTCGCCTCGGGGGACCGGGAGCGTGCGGGCGTGGCGCTGCGGCGGGCCGCCGACCTGGCGGACGGCCTGCGCGCGAGCCCGCTGCGGGACCGCGCCGCCGACCTCGCGCGCCGCGCCGGGGCGCCGCTCGGCGGCGACCGGCCGTCGCCCGGGCTCGGCCTCACCCCGCGCGAGACCGAGGTGCTGCGGCTCGTCGCCGCCGGGCGCAGCAACCGGGAGATCGCCGAGGCGCTGTTCATCTCGGTGAAGACCGCCAGCGTGCACGTGTCCAACATCCTCGGCAAGCTCGGCGTCGCGGGCCGCGGCGAGGCCGCCGCCCGCGCGCACAAGCTGCGCCTGTTCGACTGACCCGGACCGCGGCGGGTCAGGCGGCCGGGCGGAGCGGGACGATCCTGGTCGTGACGCGGGCGCGGGCGTGCGGGCCGTCGGCGGTGCCGGGCGCGCGCCCGCAGGTGTGGGACGCGACGTCGCCGCCGACGTGCAGGCCCGTCGGGACGAGCCGGTTCGTCCGGAACGCCAGCGACGGGTCGCGCAGCATCGGGTTCGACCAGGGGATCACCTCCGACAGCAGCGTGAACACCGGGTCGATCACCTTGGTGACGCCGTCGTCGTCGACGACCTCCACCCAGGCGTGCACGACCTCGGGCAGCCCGACCACCCAGCCGATCCGGGTCGTCGCGGGCACGCCCTCCTCGCGGCACAGCCGCTCGATGTAGCGGCTGGCGGCGCCGCAGCCGGCGAAGCCGCGCGGGACGAGGTCCGGGTCGTCGCGCAGCTCGACGGGCAGGCGCAGGTAGCGCGGCTCGGCGCCGATGAACTCGCGGACGATCGCGCGCAGCGCGGGCGCGCGCAGCACCGGGCAGTCCCCGACCGTCCGGAGCACCGCCGAGATCGCCATCGCGGGGCCGGACGAGCGCGCGGTCGTCGCCGCCGCGTCGGGCGCCGCGCCCACCCGGCGGCCGCCGCGTCCCGGATGCGCCCGGACGTGCCGGACCGCCCCGCCGTACGCGCCGGTGCGGGGCCGGGCGAGGGCGTTGCGGGCGTCGGGACGGCAGCCGTCCGGGTCCCCGCACGCGACCCGCAGCTCGAACCGGGACACCCGCGGCGCGATGAGGTCCTCGCAGGACGAGCGGGTCCAGCGCAGCAGCGACGCGACGTCCCGCTCGACCGGCGTGCGCCCCGTCCCGGAGTAGAGGGCGAGGTTGAACAGGTCCCGCCCGTCGAACCGCTCCCGGCCGCGCTCGCCGGTCGACGGCAGGCCGTGCCGGACGAGCGCGGTCAGCGTCCGGTCGTCGCAGGCCAGCATCCGCGCGGCGTCGGCGCGTCCGGTGTCGGGCCGGTGATGGCCGGGCGGGATGACGTAGAGGCCTTCGAGCGCGCGCAGCAGCCGGCGGTCGGCGCCGTCCCCGCCGCGGCTCCGGGCCGGGGTCCTGTGTGCGGCGCCCACGTCAGCGCTTCACGATCCGGTAGTCGGACGGGTCGAGGGTCCGGGTGCGGCGGCGGTAGCCGAGCATCGAGCCGGGCCAGTTGCTGGCGTTGCGGCGGCGGCCGCCGGCGCCTTCGCCGGAGTGCAGGTACCAGCTGTCGCAGCCGCCGGCGTTCCAGACCGTCCCGTCCAGGCGGCGCTGGAGCGCTGCGTCGAACTCGGCCAGCACGCCCTCCCGGACGTCCATGTAGAGCACCTCCGGGTCGCGCAACGCGCGGGCCGCCTGCACGATGTAGGAGATCTGGCTTTCGAGCATGTGCACCACCGACCCCGAGCCGACATTGGTGTTGGGCCCGTACATCAGGAAGAAGTTCGGGAAGCCCGCGACGGCCATCCCCAGGTAGGCTCGCGGCCCGTCCCGCCACGTCTCGTCCAGGTCCCGCTCAGTGAGACCGGTCACGCGCATGGGGGCGACGAAGTCCCGGGTGCGGAAGCCGGTGCCGAGGATGACGGTGTCGGCGGGGTGCTCGCGCCCGTCGGCGGTGACGAGGCCGTCCCGGGTCGCGCCGACGACGGCGCTGGTGACCACGTCCACGTGCGGGAGGTCGAGGGCGCGGTAGTAGTCGCTGGAGATCAGCACGCGCTTGCAGCCGAGCTCGTAGCCGGGGACGAGGCGCTCGCGCAGCCGCCGGTCCTTCACCGACCACAGCGTCGTCCGGCACAGCGCGCGGACGTGCGCCGACAGGACGCGGCGGGCGCGCGGCGAGACCAGCATCGGGTTCAGCAGCGCCTCGAACCAGACGAACACCGCGAGCCGCGACAGCCGTTGCAGCAGCGGGAACCGCCGGTTGAGCGCGGTGCGCAGCCGCGGGTAGCGGCGGTCCCACTTCCAGCCGACCCACTGCGGTTCGCGCTGGAAGACGGTCAGCTTCGCCGCGTCCGGCGCGATCCGCGGGACGAACTGCACCGCGCTCGCGCCGTTGCCGACGACCGCGACGGTCCGTCCGGCGAGGTCGTGGCCGTGGTCCCAGCGCGCGGAGTGGAACACGGTGCCGGCGAAGCCCTCCAGCCCCGGGATGTCCGGCACCGACGGGACGCTCAGCTGGCCGCAGGCCGCGACGAGCAGGCCGGCCCGGTGCACCTCTCCCCCGGCCGTCCGCAGGTTCCACTGCCCGGCCTCCGGATCGAAGCCGGCGCGGGTGATCTCGCAGCCGAACCGGACGTGCTCCAGGACGCCGTACTTGCGCGCGCAGTGCCGCAGGTAGGCGAGGATCTCCGGCTGCGGCGCGAACCGCCGCGACCAGTCCGGCTTCGGCTCGAACGAGTAGGAGTACAGGTGGGACGGGGCGTCGCAGGCGGCGCCCGGGTAGGTGTTCTCCCGCCACACGCCGCCGACGTCGCCGGCGCGCTCGAAGACCGTCAGGTCGGTGAAACCGGCGCGGAGCAGCCGGACGGCGAGCCCCAGCCCGCTGAACCCGCTGCCCACGATCGCGATCGACGGCCGTCCCGCCATGCCCGTCACATCCCTCGCTAATTGGCGATACGCCAATAGTGACGGACGCTCCGTCAAAATGAAACGGCGGGGCCACCCGGAGACGGGATGCGGAGGCCGGATGCGGCGGCCGGTGCGGCGGCGGGCGGGGCCGCTCAGCCGTGCGCGGCGGGGCGCCAGGGCGAGTCGGGCTCGGTGGCGCGCGGGCGTTCGGTCACGCGCAGCGCGTAGGTGGGGGTGTCGGCGGCGACCGGGCCGAGGTAGTCGTGCCCTGTCAGATGGCACCAGGCCGGCAGGTCGATCGGCGCCGCCGGGTCGCTCGCGATGAGATGCACGACCGTGCCGGGCGCCAGCCCCGCCAGGTGCCCGCGCAGCTCCAGCAGGAGCCGCACGCAGGAACGGTCCCCACCGTCGATGACCACCGGTTCCGAACCCATTCGGCCTCCCCCAGGACTCGCTTCTCCGGCGAGCAATCACCCCATGGGGGAAATATAGGGCTTTGGGGGCCTCGCTTCACCGCGGAACATCCCGCGGCGAGCGATCGTTGAAGGAATCGGGAGCACCCGCCGGACGGCGGTGAACGCTCCCGCCGGAGCGCCGGCGAGGGCGATCGATCGCCCGTCACGGTGCGGCTTCGGAGCAGCGGCGGCCGGATCCGGCCGCGTCCCGCACGATCCTGTCGGCGTCACCGTCCGGGGCCGCGCGTGCGCGCATCCGAAGCGACGGACTCGGAGCAATCGGAAGCGAACGCGATGATCGGCAATATGAGCGACCGGCGCCCCACTCTTGACCCTCTCTTTCAGGTTTCGTCCAGCTTTGGGGCTTACAGTCGCAGTGAAGCACCCCCAGACGTCACCCACGTGAGGAACCTGACCTTGGGGCGAGCCATGGAACTCGGAGCAGCGCGAGTGGAGACCACGCCGACCTGCGGGACGCTGTCCTTCCCCGCCGAGGTCGACCTGAGCAACGGCGAGGCGATCCTCGACCAGGCCCTCGGGCTGCTCGACTCCGGGGCGCCCGCCCTCATCCTCGACCTCTCGGACTGCACGTTCTGCGACTCCAACGCGCTGAACGTCATCCTGCGCTCGCAGATGCGCGCCACCGAGCTCGGCGTGCCGATGTGGGTGGTGCTGCCGCCGCGCGGCATCGTCCGCCGGGTCGCCGAGGTCGCGGGCCTGCCGCGGCGCGTCGCCATCGCGCCGGACGTGACGACCGCGCGCGAGGCGCTCGCACCCGTCACGCACGCCTGACCCGCCCGCCCCGGCGGCGGCCGGGCCGCCGGGAGCGCGCCGCCGTGCCGCGCCTCAGCCGACGCGCTCGATCCGGGCGTGCCGGATCAGGAACTTCCCGGCCTCGCGCACCTGCTCGAACGCCGCATCGTTCAGCAGCACGCAGCTGCCCGACGCCGACGTGACCGCGACCGTGGTGGACTTGCCGTTGTCGAGGTTGGTCACCTTCACCTTCGTCCCGACCGGCAGCCGGTCGCTGGACGCGGCGGGCGCGCCGGCCTCGCCGGACAGCGTCACCGTCGACCCCGGGCACACGACGTCGCCGCCCCCGGACGCGGGGGACGTAGCGGGCGGCGCGGACGTAGCAGGCGCCGCGGGCGCCGTGCTCTGCGCGGGCGCCGCGGTCGACGACGGCTCCGGAGCCGCGCTCGAACCGCCGGCCGCCTCCTCCTCCTTGCTGCAGAACGAATCGGTGAAGGCGTCGACCGCCTCGCCCCGCGCCTTCTTCGCCCGCGCGCCCAGGCACAGCGACGTCACCTTGTTCGCGGGCCCGAGCCCGCTGGTCGCGTTGACGGTGTTGGCGAACCGCTCGCGCTGGCGGCAGTGGAAGGCGAGCCCGAAGTCCAGCTTCGTGTCGCCCTTCGCCGCCTGCGCGTCCACCGCCCGGCAGATCGCGCTGACCTGCATCGCGGGCTTCTCGCCTTTCGCGCGCGCCGCCTGCCGCTGGTTCTCCAGCTGCGCGAACTGCGTCTGGTCGCACACTTCGGCGGCGGCGACATCGACCGCCTGTCCCGCCGTGACCTGCCGCTGCAGCGCGGCGCAGCCGGACGACTCCGCCGCCACCCGTCCCGCCTCCCGCTGCTCGCCTCCGCCGCAGGCGCCCGCGCCGAGCACCGCCAGCAGCCCCGCCGTGCCGAGCACCGCGCGCATCCCGTTCCGCCGCATCATCCGTACCGCTCCTTCCGGTGGTGAACTCGCCTGGGTTACGAGCCCCGCCGGACGGCCGGTTCATAGATCAACTCCGCCTTAAATCCGTCCGAACCCCGCCTTGACCGGCGCCGTCGCGGGCCGTGCCGGGGCGGCGCGGGCACGCGATCTCTTTGCGCGATCTTGTGGTTCGCGGGATGCCGCGCGGTCGCGGACCGGGCATGGACCACGGGGAACCGACGCGGACGGGTGGGGAGCGGGGCGCGATGCAGGTGCAGCCGACGGGCGTACTCGGGCGGATCCCGATCCTGGACGTGGCGCCGGTGGTCGGCGGCGGGCGGTGGCCGGCGAAGGCCGTGGTGGGCGAGACGGTCGAGGTGTCGGCGACGGTGTTCCGGGAGGGGCACGAGAT
>NZ_JBEZJL010000143.1:0-14601 GCF_040651755.1 Actinomadura sp. NPDC048394
GGGGGGCTGGGGCTCCACTGCCCCCCCGCCTCCCGGGGCGGGGGGGGGGGGGGGGGTCTGGTGAGACCGCGCCACCCGCCGTCGTGCGCGCCGGGTCAGCGCCGGACGAGCCGGCGAGCAGCCAGCCCGCCGCCGGCGGCCAGGACCACGCCGCCGAGGACGAGAGGCATCCGGCTTCCGCCGGAACCGTCCTTGTGCGCGGGGGCGTAGCCGCCGGCCATGCCCTGCCGGTCATAGGCCGAACCGGGCATGCGGCCGCCGTAGCGCTCGCCGACCGCCCGCCGGTAGGCGGCGAGCGAGACCGACGGCGCGCCGGCCGCCTGCCGCGCCTCGGTGTTGAGGGGTCGCACCCGGCCGTCGCGCAGCGCGTACCAGGCGTTGATCTGCGGCTCGCGGAACACCGTGCCGCCCTCGCGGGCGTAGTTCTCCTCGTCCGCACCGGACGCGATGTTGGCGAGCCGCCAGGTCCCGGCCTTCTGGACGGTCCACACCGACGCGCGCTGCCCGTCGGCCGAGACCGCCTCGGTGGCGAGGAACGACAGCCGCGCGACGGTGTCCGAGGCGCCGGTGACGAACCCCGGGTTCAGGTCGTAGACCGGCACGGTGGCGCCGGTCAGCCGGGGCGCCATCCGCTCCGCCGCGGCGGCGGTGACCTGCCCCGTCCTCCCCCGTCCGGCGAAGAAGCGGGCGAGGGTCGGGGACGCCGCGGCGGCGGCCTGCCGGGCGGCGGCCACGTCGGCGGCGCGCGGCGGGGCGGGGGCGGGGGACGCGGCGTGCGCCGGCGCCGCCGCGGCGACCACGATCGCGCCGCCGAGCACGAGGCCCGTGAACGGTGTCATGTCGCGCCTCCTCATGCGCCGATGTAGTCGAGGGAGTGGGTCCAGGAGAAGGTGTCGTTGGCGACGTAGTAGTCGTACGAGGCCCAGTTGTAGCGGTAGCTCGACGGCCAGGGATTGCCCCAATAGACCATGTCGGAACTGTCGTCGTAGCCGTACAGGACCTCCATGTGCCCGCCGCCGCTCGTCCATTGGATGCGGGCTATCACGGGCCGCCGCGCGTCTATCTCGCGCGTCACGGCCCAGTAGTAGAGGTGGCCGGTCACGTAATTACCGGGGCTGATCCCGATCTTGCGGAACGCCGTCTGGTCGTTGGCGAGCGTGGCCTGGCTGTTGGGGCAGGACGAGTTGACGGAGCGGTCGAAGGCGAGGTTGCAGAACTGGTTCTGGGTGTAGCTCTTGCCCAGGTAGGCGGCCACGGTGTTGCCGGACGCGGCCCAGCACCAGTTGGACATCTCCTGCGCCTGCATCGTGACGTCGAGCCGCAGGGCGGCCGCGTCGGCGGTGCCGGGCACGGCCGCGAGGGCGAGCGCCAGCGCGCACACGGCGGCGCGCCGGCCGGAACGTACATGCATGGGAGCGAACTCCTCCGGGGGGTGGGATTCGGGGGCCTTCGGACGTCCGCGGAACGTCAAAAGAATGGTCGACCCGCAACAAATCCGAGGCAAGACCCCCACCGCCGGAGGCATTTCAACGTATACCCGGCTATAAATTGAACGGCGTTCCCGCGGGGCGCCTCAGTCCCATTCCCAGCGGATGCCGTGCACCCCGGGCCGCACCTCCATCTCGGCCACATGAACGGCGCGCCAGTCCGACAGCCGCAGCTCCGCCACGTCCGCGGCGGGAGTCACGGTGTTCGGCTGCCAGACGCGCAGGCAGCGGGCCGGGAGGGCGTCCGGCTCGAAATGGACGTGCAGCAGGTACATGTGCACGGGGTGGCGGAACCACCGCTGGTAGAAGGTCGCCTCGGGGCCGCCGCGGCTGTAGCCGAACTCGTAGTCGACCATGTAGGTCTCGCCGCGCCGCAGCGGATGCTCGAACAGCAGCTCGGCGGCGGTGACGCCGGCCTCCGGGTCGGTGCGCACCTGGCCGAGGCGGCAGTGGGACGCCCGCCGGATGTCGGGCAGCATCTCCTTCTCGCAGTAGTAGACGGCCACGTGCCTGTCGACGCCGTCGGTGCGCGCCTGGAACACGGCCCGCGTGCGCACCGACCGCTCGTCCCGGCCGGCGCCGACGCGGACGGTCTCGTCGCAGCTCAGCCAGCGCAGCTGGCCGTCCACCGGGTTCCGGATCTGGCCGAGCAGCCGGTCGACGCTGGCGTGCACCTGGCTGACGTCGCGGTAGGACAGGGCGCCGGGCACGCTGTGGGCCCACCGGCCGCGCGGGCGGCGCGGCCCGAGCAGCGCGGTCAGGGAGCCCGCCGGGACCTCCAGGATCTCCTCGAGCGCCCGCACGGCGGACAGCGACCGGGACCGTTCCGGGCGGCACCGGCCGCGCTGCCAGTTGCTGAGGCTCGCGACGCTGACCTGGATCCCGCGTTCGGCGAGCCTGGCGTGGAGCCGCTCCAGCCCGAGTCCCCGCGCCTGGATCGCCGCGTGCAACGCGCCGTCGAACGAATCCGCCATCGCCGGATCCTCCTGATGAGATGACCCGCCCGGCGACTGGAGATCGTCAAGGGCCAGGGGTCACCAGGAACGTACTGACTCCCCGTCCAAGAGTCCAGGGAGCCCGCCGGCCCCGGGGAGGCCCTTTGACATTATGCAGGTGTTTGCCTGCATAATGGAGGGGTGAATCGGGAAGCGACGACCATGGACGCGGCCTTCAAGGCGCTGGCGGACCCCACGCGGCGGCTGCTGCTCGACCGGCTGCGCGAGCGCAACGGCCAGACGCTGGGCGAGCTGTGCGAGCGCCTGGAGATGGCGCGCCAGTCGGCGACGCAGCACCTGAACGTGCTCGTCGACGCCGGCCTCGTGACCGTGGTGCGGCGCGGCCGGCAGCGGCTGCACTACCTCAACCCGGCACCGATCCACGAGATCGAACAGCGCTGGATCGCGGAGTTCGACCGGCCGCGGCTGCAAGCGCTCAGCGCCATCCGGAGTCAAGCCGAGGAGTACGCCATGACCGAGACGTCCGTCTCCGTACCGACCTACGTGTACGTCACCTACATCCGCGCGAGCGCCGAGCAGGTTTGGCGCGCGCTGACCGACGCCGACCTGACCGCCCGCTACTGGGGGCACGCCAACGTCTCCGACTGGCAGCCGGGTTCGTCCTGGGAGCACCGGCGCACCGACGGATCAGGCGCCGTCGACGTCGTCGGGCGGGTGGTCGAGGCCGAGCCCCCGACCCGTCTCGTGATCACCTTCGAGGACCGCCCGGACGCCGAGCTGGACCGGGAACCGTCGGTGGTCACCTTCCTCGTCGAGCCGCACCAGGACATCGTCCGGCTGACCGTGACGCACGAGAACCTGCCCAACGAGGAGATGCTGAACGGGATCTCGCAGGGCTGGCCCGCCGTGCTGGCGAACCTGAAGTCGCTGCTCGAGACCGGCGACGTCCTCCCCCAGGCCCCCTGGGAGATGTGACGCCCCGTGGACACCACCCGGCTCCGAGCGGCCTACGGCGCCCTGCTCGACGCGGCCGCGACCGTGAAGGCGGGCACCGCGCCGCCGCCCGGCGAATGGACCGCCGACCAGATCCTGGCGCACGTCTCGCTCATCACGGCGACGACCCTCGCGGCCGCCTCGGCCGTCGCGTCCGGCGCCCACGCCGCGTACGACAACCGCATCGCGCTCGACACCTGGACGATCGACCGCGTCGTCGCGCTCGCGGGCGGCACCGCCGGGCTCGTCGAGCGCCTCCGGCGGCAGGCGGACGCCCTGTGCGCGCTCGGCGGGCCCGCGCTGAGCGACGCCGAACTCGACACGCCCGTGCCGGCCCGGCTGCTGTCCAACGGCGCCTGCCTGGTCGATCAGCCCCTGCCGCTGCGGGACCTCCTCGCGGGCCTCGCCGAGACGGAGCTGCCCGGCCACACGCGGCAACTCCTGGACCGGCTCCCAGCGGCCACGGGAGCCTGAGCGTCCCCGGCCTCGGCGGCGGGCGGTCCTCGACCAAGGCTTTGCCATCGGCGGCAGGTCGGCGGGCCGGTCGCGGGACGCTCCGACCATACGGTTCTGCCAGTCCCGACGTCGCTGGGAGATCGTGTGTCGTCCATCGCGCCCGGCCGCCGGCCCGCCGGCCTGGCCCGCCTCGGCTCGTTCTGCGCGCGCCACCCCCTCTGGGTGCTCGCCGCGTGGCTCGTCCTGCTGGTGGCCGCGCTCGGCGGCCGCAAGGCCGTCGGCCCCGTCTTCAGCGACCAGGTCAGCCTGCCCGGCACCCAGTCCGACACCGGCTCCGGCCTGCTCGCCGCGTCCGACCCGGCCGCCGGCCGCCCGGACGGGCTCGTGGTGCTCCACGTCGGCACCGGCACCGTGTCGGCGCACGAGCAGGCCGTCGACCAGAGCCTCGACGACCTGCGTTCGCTGCCGCACGTCGTCGGCGTCTCCACCCCGCTGACCAGCACAGACGGCCGGACGGTGTCCACCACCGTGGCATTCGACGAGCAGCTGAAGAAGCTCGGCCACGGGTACACGAAGCACCTCGACGACGCGACCGCGCCCGCCCGGGACGCCGGCGTCGGGGTCGGGTACGGCGGGGACTTCACCCAGATCGTCCGGCCGCCGGCCAACGACCTCGCGAGCGAGCTGGTCGGCATCGGCGCCGCGCTGGTCATCCTGCTCATCGCGTTCGCCAGCGTCGGCGCGGCCGTGACGCCGCTGGTCACCGCCCTGGTCGCGGTGGCCGTGGGGACGGGCGTGGTCGGCGTCGTCGCGGGCGTCATCACCTTCGCCACCGCCGCGCCGACCCTGGCGACGATGCTCGGGCTGGGCGTCGGCATCGACTACGCGCTGTTCCTGACCACCCGGTTCCGCCAGGACCTCATCGACGGGCACCCGCCGGTCGAGGCCGCCGGGCGGACCGCGGGCTCCAGCGGCCACGCCATCGCGGTCGCCGCGCTCACCGTCGCGGTTGCGCTGCTCAGCCTGTACGCGAGCGGCCTGGCGTTCATCGGGAAGCTCGGCCTGGCCGCGACGATCGCCGTCCTGATCAGCGCCGCCGCGGCGATGACCCTCGTCCCGGCCGCGCTCGGGCTGGTGGGACGGCACATCGACCGGCTCTCCGTCCGCGTTCCCGTCGCGGAGACCTCCAGCGGCCACGACGCCTGGCACCGGTACGCCGCGACGATCGAGCACCGCCCGTGGACGTTCCTCGCCGCCGGCCTCGTGCTGCCCGTCGTGTGCGCGGTGCCGGTGTTCTCCATGCGGCTCGGCCACGTCGACGCGGGCGCCGACCCGTCCGGCAGCACCACCCGCCACGCCTACGACTGGATCGCCGGCGCCGGCGGGCCAGGGTTCGGGCCGGGCGCGAACGGCCCGTTCACCGTCGTCGCGGACGTCCGGCACGCGACCGTCCCGGCGAGCCAGGTCAGCACCGATCTCTCGCGCGCGCTCCAGGGCGCGCACGGGGTCGCGTCCGCCACGCAGCCGCAGCCGAGCCCGGACGGCGCGCTCCTCGTCTCCACCGTCACGCCCACCACCGGGCCGCAGACCTCGGCGACGTCCGACCTGTTCCGCACGCTGACCGACCGGACGCTGCCCGACGCGCTGCGCGGCACCGGCGCGAAGGCCTACCTCACCGGCAGCACGGCCGCCCAGCTCGACTTCCGCGACACCGTCGCGCGGCGCCTGCCGGTCATCATCGGGATCGTGCTGGTCCTGGCGTACCTGCTGCTGATGACCGTCTTCCGCAGCGTGGTGATCCCGCTGAAGGCCGTCGCCCTGAACCTGCTCACCACCGCCGCGTCGTGGGGCGCGCTCGTCGCGGTGTTCCAGTGGGGGTGGGGGGACGCGGTGCTGGGCCTGCCCGAGGGCGTGCCGATCGAGTCCTACGTGCCGGACAACACCCGCGCCGTCGCCGGCGGGCTGGCCGTCACGGGCCGGGTCATCTCCAGCGCCGCGCTCATCATGACGGTGGTGTTCCTGTCCTTCACCGCCTCGCCGACCGTCGTGGTGAAGATGCTGGCGCTGGGCCTGGCGTTCAGCGTCATCCTCGACGCCACCGTCATCCGGCTCGTGCTGGTGCCCTCGCTCATGTTCCTGATGGGCGCGTCCAACTGGTGGATGCCGCGCCGCCTGGACCGCGTCCTCCCCCGCCTACACGCCTGACGCCGTCTCGCGTCGCGGGCGGCGGTCCCGGATCGTCCGGGCGACGATGTCGGCGGTCACGCGCAGCGGGCCGGTGTCGTGACCGGTGCGGCTCAGGATGAGCGCCCCCTCGAACGCCGCGAACACGTAGACGGCCAGGTCCTCGGCGGGTTCGATGCCCTCGGACGCGAAGCGCCGCGCCGTCGCGGCGCGCCAGCCGGCGAACACGTCCGCGCACGCGTGCCGCAGCGGCTCGCTGGTACTGGCCGCCTCCAGCGCGACGGTGGCGATCGGGCAGCCGTCGGCCCAGCCCGACGTCTCCAGGGCTTCGGCGCTCAGCCGGAACATGTCGCGGACGGCCTCGTCCGCACCTCTTTCGGTCCGCTCGTAGACGAGGTCGAACAGCCGCTGGTAGCGCGCGCCCGAATGCCCGACCGTCTCGACGCCCAGCTGCTCCTTCCCGCCGGGGAAGAAGTGATAGAGCGACCCCCACGGCGCCCCCGCCTCCGCGGTGATCTGCTTCAGCCCGGTCGCCGCGTACCCCTGCTCGCGGAACAGCCGCGCCGCCGCCTCCAGCAGCCGCGCCCGCGTGTCGGAACCCATGCGGGCAGCCTAGCCCTTGCTCTCGCTAGATCGATCTATCTAGTATCCGCGGCATGATCCGCACCGCGCGCCACGGCGACCTCCACCTGATCACCCTCGACCGTCCCGACCGCCGCAACGCCGTCGACGGCCCCATGGCCGAGGCGCTCGCCGACGCCGTCCGCGCGGCCGAACGCGACGACGCGGTCCGCGCGATCGTCCTCACCGGCGCCGGCGGCGCCTTCTGCGCCGGCAACGACCTCAAGGCCATGGCCGCGGGCGACTTCCCCATGCCCACGGTGGACGGCCCGCCGCCCATGGCGGTCACCCGCACACCCCCGGCCAAGCCCGTGATCGCGGCCGTCGAGGGCTACTGCTTCGGCGGCGGCTTCGAGCTCGCCCTCTGGGCCGACCTGCGCGTCGCGTCCACCACCGCCGAGTTCGGCACCCTCAACCTGGCCCAGGGCCTGCCCTGCCTGGACGCGGCGACCGTGCGCCTCCCCCGCCTCGTCGGCCAGGGCCGGGCGCTCGACATCCTGCTGACCGCCCGCCGCGTCCCCGCCGAGGAGGCCCTCGCCTGCGGCCTCATCGACCGGCTGACCGGTCCCGGCGAGGCCCTGGAACGGGCATTGGAGCTGGCCGCCGCGGTCGCGCGCCTGCCCGTCGAGGCGCGGAACGCCGCCCGGCGCTCCGTCCTGGAGCAGTGGTCCCTGCCGGAGGACGAAGCGGCCCGCAACGAAGCGCGCCTGGCTCTTCGCCCTTGAGGGCCCGAGCGCTCGCGGGACGGGACGTCAGCGCGCCGTCCAGATGGCGATCGCCAGCGCGGCGCGGTCCTCGAAGTCGAGCGGGTCGCGGCCCGTCAGCGCCTGGACCCGCGACAGCCGATGCCGCAGCGTGCTCGGATGCAGCGACAGCGCGCGGGCCGTGGGGCCGACCGCGCCGCCCCGGTCCAGGAACACGCGCAGCGTCTCCACCAGCCGGCCGCCGTGCATGTCGTCGTAGTCGGCGAGGGGCCGGGCGATCTGGTCGGCGAACGGGGCGAGCTGCTCCCGGTCCAGCCGGCCGAGCAGCGCCCGGAACGTCGCGAGGCCGGCGGCGTGCACGACGTCGCCGGTGCGGCGCGCCGCGTCCAGCGCGGCCCGCGCCTCCGCCAGCGACCGCGGCAGGTCCGCGAGCGGCCCGGGGCTGCCGATGCCGGCCACGTCCGTCCCGGCGTACTCGTCGCCCGTGATCAGGAGCGCGACGTCGTCGTCCAGGCCGAGGACGCCGGGCGCGCCGGACGCGTCCGGCGCGTCCGCGGCCGGCATCGCGACCGCGACCAGCAGGGCGGGGTCGAGCCCCGCCTCCTCGACCTGCGCGCACAGCGTCTCCGGCGGCGCCAGGCCGTGCTGGATCTCGTACAGGACCCGCCCGATCTCCTCCCGCTCGTCCCACTCCTCGCGGGTCGACGCGAGCCGCTCGGCGAACCACTCGGTGAACCCGAGGAACGGGATCCCCGCCGGGACCTCGACCAGCGGCAGCCCGAGCCGGTCGCAGTGCCGGCGCAGCGCGTCCGGGACGTCCTCGGTGACGTCGCCGACGCCGTAGCCGATCGCGCCCGCGCGCCCCGCCTTCACCGACGCGGCGAACGCCGCGCACGCGTCCGCGTCCCGCAGGGACGACCCGGCCGTCAGGACGACCTCGTGGCCCCGCAGGTAGGGGGCGGGATCGAGCAGCTCGGTCGAGTGCGCCGACCGGATCGGCCGGTCCAGCCCGGCCGCCCCGGCGACCAGCCGCAGCCGGAAGCGCGGGACCTCCAGGAGGTGCCGGACGGTGAGGCGCGGCATCGCGGGATCGCTGGTCACACCGTCACCATCTCACCCCGGCCCGGTGGGGCGGACAGGGTGGGCTCCCCGTCGCGGCGCGGATTCCGGTGAAGGTCACGGCAAGCCCCGCGTCCGGCCGTGCATTCGGCCAAGAAACGGCCATGACCCTTGCCACCTGGGCTAATGCCGGGTTTGCCTGGGTCTCGGGAGATGGGGAGTGCGCATGCGCGAACGAGTCGCGCTCGTGACCGGGGCGGCCGGCGGGATCGGCGGCGCGATGGTCCGCGAGCTGGCGGGACGCGGCTGGACGACGGCCGCGCTCGACCTGGGCCCGGCCCCGGACGCCGACTACGCGGTCGGCGTCGACGTCGCCGACCCGGGCCAGGTCGCCGCGGTCGTCCGCCGGATCGAGCGGGAGATGGGCCCGATCGAGGCGGCGCTGTGCGCGGCGGGGCACTACGCGATCGTCCCGGTGTCCGACATCGCCTGGGAGGACTGGAACCGCATGCTCCGCGTGCATCTGGGCGGGCTGGTGAACGTATGCCGGGCGGTGACGCCCGGGATGGCGGAGCGCGGGCACGGCGCCGTCGTCGGCGTGGCGTCGGACCTCGCCCTGGCCGGAGGCGACGCGGAGGCGCACTACGCGGCGGCGAAGGGCGCGGTGATCGGGCTCGTCCGGTCGCTGGCGGCGGAGCTCGCCCCGTCCGGGGTGCGGGTGAACGCGGTCGCCCCGGGCCCGACCGACACGCCGCTGCTGCCGCCCGACTCGCCGTGGCGCCGCCCCGCCTTCGTCCAGGCGCTGCCGACGGGACGGCTCGCGTCCGCGGAGGAGATCGCGCTCGCCGCCGCCTACCTGGTGGAGGACGGGACGTTCTGCGCCGGCGAGATCCTCTCCCCGAACTCCGGGGCGGTGATCTGATGGCCCTCGCGCTGGTCACCGGCGCCGCCGGCGGCCTCGGCTCCGCCGTCGCGCGGAGGCTCGCGTCCTGCGGGCACCTCGTCGCGCTGAACGACCGTCCCGGCCGGCCGGTCGGCGACCTCGCCGCCGAGCTGGACGGCATCGCCGCGCCCGCCGACGTGTCCGACCCCGACGCCGTCCGCGAGATGGTCGAGCACATCGAGCGCCGCACCGGCGACCACATCGGGATCCTCGTCGCGAACGCCGCGTACACCACCCTCTCCCCGTTCGCCGAGCACGACCTCGCCGACTGGTGGCGGATCGTCGACGTCAACCTCGGCGGGACGTTCGCGTGCGCGCAGGCCGTCATGCCCGGGATGGTGGAGCGCGGCGGCGGCCGGATGGTCCTCGTCTCCTCCGAATGGGGGGTGACCGGGCGGCCCGACGCGACGGCGCACTCGGCGTCCAAGGCGGGCGTCATCGCGCTCGCGAAGTCGCTCGGCCGCGAGCTCGCCCCGCTGGGCATCGCCGTGAACGCGGTCGCGCCGAACGTGATCGACGCCGGGCTGCTGGAGGTCGACGCGGTGGCCGCGGGCGTCACCGGCGAGGAGGTCCGGGCCCGGTACGCGGCGCGGGTGCCGCTCGGCCGGATCGCCGCGACGGAGGAGATCGCGGCGGCGATCGCGTTCCTCGCCGACGACCGGCTGCCCGCGCTCGTCGGCCAGATCCTGCACGTCAACGGCGGTACGACGCGCGCCCGCGCGTGATCCGGTCAGTCCGGCAGCGCCGTCACGGAGCGCCGGACCTGCTCTTCGAGGACGGCCAGCAGGTGCGCCGGAAGGTCGATCAGCGACCGTTCCAGCAGATCAGGGCGGTCGGCGGCCGACTGGATGGCCCGCCGGGCCTCGGCCTTGGTGAGCGTCCGCCCGTCCGCCTTCCGGAGAGCGATGAGGCCCTCCCGCCAGCCGTTGCCGATCTTGCCGTGTGCGCGCGCGTGGATGTAGGCGAGGACCCGCTCGGCTGCGTCCGCCGGATGGTCGTTCCGCTCGGCCAGGACGAGCGCCATACCGGACGACGGGACCCCGCGCAGCATGCGTTCCACCCGGTATCCGGGACCGGCGAGCCGCCGGAACTCGCGCTGCCCCTCCGCGTCCCGCAGGAACGGCAGGTCAGTGCGGCAGACGAGCCCGACGCGCGGCGCGTTCGCGGCCAGCAGCGCCCGCACCGCCGACGCCCCGAACCCCGGATACAGATTGATCAGCACCGTGCCGTGGCCCTGGAGGTTGCGCGGCAGCGGAGCCGCCATGAACTCGCGCAGCGACATGCGGCGTCCGGCGGCCTTCGCGGGCCAGCCGTCCCCGACCAGCAGCGGGTTCTCGGCCTTCGCGACCTCGACGATGCGCGCGGCCGCCGCGTCGTCCAGAGCACCGGTGTCCGCCTCCACTGACTGGGCGCCGTGCGTGTACATGGCGGTGCGCGGATCCTCGGCGGCGGCGCGGACGGCCCCGGCGGTCCGCTTCGTAGGACGCAGCACGTACAGGGCCGCCGCGCTGCCGATCGCCTGCGCGCCCACATACCGGTTGAAGCCCGGCAACATCGCCTCATACGCCAGATGCAGCGGATTCAACGCCTTCTGCACGGCGAGCCCGAGCGCCGGCTGCTGCTCCCCGTACCCGTACGCGAGCAGCACCCGCCCGTTCCGCTGATCCCCGAGCCCCTCCAGGCCCCGGGCGACGAACAAGCCGACGCCCTCCGGCGTGTACGGCGGATCCGTGAAGACGACCTGGCACGACTCCCGCAGCGACACCGGAAGGCCCAGCCGCAGGTCGGCGGCATGGCAGCGGACGTCCCAGCCCCGCCGCGCCGCCTCTCCATCGATGAACGCCAGCAGCCGCTCGTCGATGTCGGCCACGCTCACCCGCAGGCCCTCCGCACCGCCCGCGAGGAACAGGCCGAGCGACGTCAGGTCATGGTCGCCGACGCACAGCACGTGCGCGCCGCGCAGGTCGAAGCCGTCCAGCATGAACCGGGCCCGCTTCAGCACCGTCTCCGCGGTCGCCGGCACATGGTCCAGCGCCTGGACGGGCGGCGGCGCCGCCGCGACCAGCGCGTCCATCGCCTCCAGCGCCACGGGATCGCGCCGGGCCCGCTCCGTCCACGGATCCGGGATCTCCACCGGCTCGCCGAAGATGTCGTCGTATTCACCGACATACCGCTTCGCGATCCGCCGCCCGTCGCCCTCGGCCTCCAGATGCGGCCCCAGCGCCCGAAACACCGCCTCCACCGTCCGCCGCGACGAACCCGTCCGCGCCACGACCTCCTCGACCGTGTGGAACCCGCCGCCCGCCAGCAGCCGCCCGATCCGGTCGACGCGCCGCGCGTCGATCCCGAACCCGGCCCGCACCTCGCGGACCGCCGAACGCACCGAGTCGCCATCTGTCATGTGCCGGCCTGATCCGTTCCAACGGGGACGAGTGCGAACCGATCCTATGCAGGATCGGCGTGGCAGGATCGAGCCATGCCGATCGACCAGCACCTGCTCGCCGCGTTCCTGCTGACCTCGGTCATCGCGATGCTCGTCCCCGGCCCCGACATGCTCTTCATCCTCGGCTGCGGCATGCGCGGCGGCCCCCGCGCCGGCCTCCTCGCCACCGCCGGCGTCGCGACCAGCGAGGCCGTCCACGTCGCCGTCGCCGCCGCGGGCCTCACCGCCCTCTTCGCCGCCGTCCCGATCGCGTTCACGACCGTCCGCCTCGCCGGCGCCGCCTACCTCGTCGTCCTGGGCGTCCAGACCATCCGGCACCGAAACGACCAGGACGACGCCCCCGCCGCCCCGCCGTCGAACCGCCGCGCCTACCTCAACGGCCTGGTGACCAACCTGCTGAACCCCAAAATGGTCACCTTCACCATCGCGTTCCTCCCCCAGTTCATCGACCCGGGAATGGGCCGGGTCTGGCTCCAGTTCGCCTTCCTCGGCGCCATCCTGATCGCCCTCGAATTCCTCGTGGACGGCACCGTCGGCGTCCTCGCCGGCCGCATCGGCGCATGGCTCCGCCGCCGCCGCACCGCCCGCCGCCGCCTCGACGTCGCGACCGGCTCCCTCTTCATCGGCCTCGGCCTCCGCCTCGCCGCCAAGCCCTGACGCAAGATCCGGATGCCCGAATAAGATCACCCCGCCCCTCCGAATTGCCCGATCCCTGACACCCGGTCAAGCCGTGTGACAGAGTCGACGGGCGCGCTCGCGCGACGCCAGAAGACGGGAGCCGGAGGGGGAACCGAAATGCCGCCCGTGGATCCGAGGTCCGTCCCGCCCGGCGCCTACGGCACCTGGCCGGGCCTCAACCAGACCGGCGAACTCCGCGTCGACCGCACCCGCCTCCGAGCCATCGCCCAACGCCTCGAATCCGACCTCGAAGAACTCCTAGAAGCCACCAAGGACCTCCAGCGCGCGGTCGGCACCCCAGACGCGGCCTACGGCACCTGGGACGCGGCGCAGAGCCTCGTCCCGAGCGTCGTGAAATGCCGCTCCGTGCTGACCGACCAGCATGGTGCGTTCCTGGCGGAGACGCTGAACACCATCAAGTTGCTCCGCCGCACCGCGCAGGTCTACGACGACGCCGAATCCGAGCTCGAACGACGGGTCGCCGCCGTCCGGATCGAGCTCGAGAACACTCCCGATCCCACCGCCCCCCGGACCACGGACTCGCCGCGTCCAGGCCCGGGATCGCTGAGATAACGGAGGCCGGAGTGACGAGCGAGTACACGTACTTCATGCGTGACGGGGCCCCGAACGGGTCACCGGGCCGGTACGACCGAGCGACCATCCTTCAGTACCTGAAGTCCAGTGATCCGGGTGCCGTCACGGAAGCCGGGGAGGCCTACCTCCGCTTCGCGGCGGCTTACGAGAAGCTCACGCCGAAGCTCGCCCAGATCGGCCATGACCTGAACGACGCCTGGAACGGCACGGACGCCGCCGCCGCGCAGGAACAGCTGCGGAACCTGTGGGCGTCGAGCCATACGATCGGCGCCGCGTCCAGAGACTTCGGCACGGCCGTCGAACGCCACGGCTCCGAATACCTGGCCTGGTACAAGAACAACATGCCCCAGCCGAAGGACGACGCCGAGGCGCGTACCTGGATGCAGGGCGCGAACGAACGCATCACCGAAACCTGGAGCGCAATCCCCCCGAGCATCTCCACACCGCTTGATATGGGGAAGATCGGGCACGGGGCTCCGATCAGCACGCCGCCCTCCGGTGGTTCCGGCGGCCCCGAAACCCCGGGAAGCGGTGGCTCGGAGGGACCCGGCGCCGGTAGTGCGGGAAGCCTTCACGGAATCTCGCCCGGGCCCTCCTCCAACGGCTCGGCGGGATCCGGTTCTCCCGGAGCCGTATCTCCCACCCCGGGGCTTGGCATCCCTGGGAACCCGGCCGGCCACGGAACTCCGCCGGATCAGGTCCATCCCGGAGCACAGCCCGGCTCAATGCCGAGTTCGCCAGGAGTCGGCCATCCCGCGAATCCCGGTACAGATCTGTCAGGCGTTCACCCTCCCGGGACAGGCGACCCGAACAGCAGCGGACCTGGACTCCCGGCGGACTCTGCCTCCCCCTCCACATCGCCGCTCGCGCCAGGTGCCGGATCGCAGCGGCCGGGAGCGGGAACCATTTACCCCGGCATGCCCGGTGAGACCGGTTTGGCCCCGCTCCGCGGAGGCACAAGCCTCCCCGCCGGCGGCGCGATCGGTGTCCCTCGAGGCGGAAGCGCCCTTGGCGTTGGTGAAGAGCCGCCCATTGGCGGGCCCAGCGGAAACGGCGCCGTCGGAAACGGCCGCTTCCGAAACGGCGTGATCGGCCGGGGCACGATCAGCCCCGCCACAGCCGCGCAGGCGGAGACCTTGCAGGAATCCGCCACAGCACGCTCCGGACCTGCCGCCATGGGACCGATGACCGGTGGGGGCGGATCGGCGCAGCGGAATCGAGAGCGCGACCGCCAGTCATGGGTGGGCGAGCCTCCGGACCTGTGGGACGACGACAGCGAGGTGTCACCAAGCGTTCTGGGGGCCGCCGACAAGCGGCCGGTGGAAGGGGCCTGACCAGCGTGCAAGGCGATCGGCCGCTATACCGGCACATAGGCACTGGGGAGTCCTCGTGAGGACTTCTCACCGCGTCGCGGCGGCCGGGTGGAGCCCGGCCGATGGATGGGGGGGGGCGTGCCGCGCCGGCCGCGGGGGGACCCGGCGGC
>NZ_JBEZJL010000144.1:0-14349 GCF_040651755.1 Actinomadura sp. NPDC048394
AGCGGGGGCCCCAGGGGCCACACCCACGCCCAATCCCTCCGGCGGGCCGCGCCTCACGGCGGGGGGGGGTGGTCGCCCGAGGCTTCCGTTCGCGTGCCGGCGGGACCGCCGGCGGGCGCCCATCGTCAGAGACGCCGATGGTCAGGAGACGACGATGGCCAGGAGACGACGATCGTCAGGAGATGACGTCGACCTTCTCGGCCAGCCACTTCCCGTGGACCTTGACCATGGTCATCTTCAGCCGCAGCGACTCGGGGAGCTGCTGCGTCTTGTCGTTCTTGGTGGCCGACGAGCGGTCGGCGTAGACCAGCGCCACGACCCTGTCCGGGGTCGCGCTGATCACGCCCGTCTTCATCACCGTCGTCGTCCCGACGAGCTGCTGCGCGGTCGCCTGCGCCTTGAAGGACGGGATCTGCTTGACGTAGTCGTCGTGCAGCTTGCCCGTCGTCATGGCGGCGGCGGCCTTGGTGTCGGTGTCGATCGTCCGGAAGTCGTAGGACGACAGCTCCTGCGCGGCCTTGGACGCGGCCCACAGGCCGTTCTTGCGGGCGTCGTCCGTGGCGCTCTGCTTCTGCTGCTTGAGGAACAGCAGCGTCGACGCTGTGCCGAGCGCGAGGACCAGGACGACCAGCACGGCGAGCAGCGTGAACCCGCCGGTGCCGAAGCGGCGCCCCGGCTCGTCGTCCTCGTCGTCGTCCTCGTCGTCGTCGGCGGCCTCGGCGTTGGCGGCCTTCTTGAAGCTCAGCTTCCTGCCGCGCTTGGCCTCGGGCGCGTCGTCCTCGTCAGAGTCCTCAGCGTCAGAGTTCTCGTCAGAGTCCTCGTCTTCGGAGTCGGTCTCCGCCTTGGCGTCGTCCTCGGAGTCGTCTTCGGCGTCCTCGGTCTCGGGCTTCGCGCCCGTCTCGACCTCGTCGACGTCGGCGGCGGACGCCTCAGCGGGCGCTGAGCCGTCCGCTGCGGGCTCGTCGTCCTCCGGCGCGGTTTCGGGGGCCTTCTTGGTCCGGCGGGGCTTCACAGCCGTTTTGACGGCGTTCTCCGCCTTCCCGGGGGCCTCGCCGGCGTCCTCGGCCTCGTCCTCCGCGGTCTCGTCGACCTCGTCTGCCTCGTCGACGGCGGCGGCCGCGTCCGCGGCGATCTGCGCCAGCCGCGCGGCCTCGCGGGCGCGCTCGGCGGCCTCCTCGGCGAGCCGCGCCGCCTCCGCGGCCTCCTCGGCCCGCGCGGCCTGCTCGGCGGCCGTGCGGGGACGGCCCTCGCCGCCCTCGTCGCCGCCCTTGCCGGCCGCGCCGCCCTTGCGGGGGCCCTTGCCCTTCTCCGGTGCGGAGCGCTTGCCCCGGCCGAGCATGGTCACGGGACCACCTCCAGATCGGAAACGAGCCAGCGGTCACCGACCCGGCTGAGTTCCATCAGGTACCGGTAGGCGCGCGGGGCACCGTCCTTCACCTTGGGGTTGGTGACGGTCCCGTTGAGGGAGACCATCACCTCGGCGGAGTCGCCGTCCATGGAGACGACCCCGGCCTCGACCTGGCTGACGGTCGACTTCGCCTGCGTCTGGCTCAGCGTGCCGAGCAGCGTCTTGGACTGCGAGGAGAGCTTGTTCTTCAGGTTGCCGGTGGTGCCCGCGACGATCCGGTCGAGGTCCTTCTGCGCGGACGACGCGCTGATCGTCATCAGGTTGACGCCCATCTGGCGGGCCGACTGCGTCGCCTTCGCGCGCTGGTCGGAGGCGTCCTCGCCGTGGTACACGCGGACGGAGTAGACGCCGGTGAAGACGGCGAGGGCGACGGCGAGCACGCCGAGGACGAGCGTGGCGATCTGCGGCGAGAGGCGTCTCATCGGCCCCGCCTCACTGGCTCAGGGGTCCGAGCATGAGCCACTTCCACGAGGAATCTCCCAACTCACGATTGCCGGCGGTCCGTGGCATGACGTACTTCTTGCCGTCCGGGCCGTAGACCGCGCCCGTCGACGGATCGTATCCAGCGAATTCCACTGAATTGGCCGGATACGACAGGTACAGCCGACCATTCGACAGCTCGCCGGTCGGGGCGGCCGCCGCGGCGGCGGCCTTGCCGTTCGCCGAGCCGTCGCCGGAGCTCTTGCCCTTGCCCTTCGCCTCGGACGAGCCCGAGCCGGAACCCGAGTCCGAGCCCGTCCCGTACGCGCCGCCCGCGGGGAACCCCGCGCCGGCGGTGGCGCCCGGGGGCAGCTGCGGGACGGGCGTGAGCGCGTCCTTCGGGAAGTTGCGGGCGCCGCGCACGTCCGTGGACGAGTTGTGCGGGGCCTTGCAGCCGACGTCCAGCGGCGGGTTACGCAGCGAGGTGTCCTGCGGCCAGCGGTGCTTGACGCCCTCGTAGCCCTTGGTGCACGCGGGCGGCGAGCTGATGTTCAGGTCGAGGCCGAGGTGCTGGGTGCCGTCGCCGGGGGTGACGGTGAACGCGCCCGCCACCTCGACCGGGTAGAGGATGAACAGCGACCGCAGGCCGTTCTGCCGCGACGTGATGACCTGCCCAGTGGTGGACAGGTTCGCCAGCAGCGTCGGCAGCGTCGGGGCCAGCTGGTCGATGGCCTTGTGGGTCTGGTCGACGGCGGCCGGGGCGTTGTCGATCGTCTGCCGCAGCGCCGGGTCGTCCTTGCGCAGCGAGGCGGTGAAGTCGTTGAGGTTGCGGGCGAAGCCGCGGATGTTCGCGGCCTCGCTGCGCTGGGTGTCCAGCACCGTCACGCTGTTGTCGAGCAGCTGCTTGGTGTCGGGGTAGGCCTGGTTCGCGGTCTGCAGCAGCCGGTGCGTGTCGTCCAGGATCGACTGCAGGTCCGACGCGGAGCCGTTGAACGCCTTGTCCAGCTCGTCGACGATCGTGCCGAGGTCCTTGGTGTTCACCGACCCGACGAGCTGGTCGACGTTGCGGAGCAGCTCCTCGGTCCGCACCGGCAGCGACGTCATGCTCGCCGGGATCGTGTACGGGCTGCCCTGGTCGAGGTAGGGGCCGGTCTTCTTGGTCGGCTCCAGGTCGATGTACTGCTCGCCGACCGCGGACCGGTTCGCGACGATCGCCTTGGTGCCGTCGCGCGGGATCCGCTTGCCGCGGTCGAGCTGCAGCTTGACCCTGATGCCGTCCTTGGTGAGCGACATCGGGCCGACCCGGCCGACGGGGACGCCGCGGTAGGTGACCTCCGCGTTGGTGAACACGCCGCCGGAGTCGGTGAGGTCGACGAAGGCGGTGTACTGCTTGCCGAGCACCTGCCGTCCGACGCCGATGTAGTTCACCAGCACGATCGTCACGCCGACGACCGTGATCACGGCGAAGGCGATCAGCTGGATGATGACGCCGCGCTTGAGGATCACCAGAGGCCCCCCATCAGGGTCCGCAGACCGTCGTCGCCCGGGGCCGGGGCCAGCGCGCCGGTCTTCGTGCCGGTCTTCGTGCCGGTCTTCTTCGCGCCCTTGGTCGGCGTCGGCGTGGGCGCCGGCGTCGTCGCGCCGGGCAGGCCGGGCAGCCCGCCGGCGCCGCCGCCGGACGACTGCGGCAGCGAGCCGAGCGGCGAGTCGGGAAGGGTCACGTTGGGCACCTGCAGCATGTTGCGCATCTGCTTGCCGCTGCCGATCTGGTTCTCCAGGTCGGTGCCGCCGAGCAGGTTCTGGGCGAGGTCGTTGAAGTCGAGGTCGACGGTGAGCTTCACGTTGCCGTAGTCGCCCTCGATGACGTTGGCGAAGGTCGGCGGGAACGGGAAGGTGATCAGCGACTGCAGCGCGTTCGGCAGGTCGGAGCCGGCCTTGTTCAGGTTGGCGAGGATCTTGTTCAGGTCCTTCAGGTTCGCCACGAAGTTCGCCTGCGACTTGTCGATCACGTCGGTGGTGGTGCGGCTGAGCTTGTTCAGCGCGACCAGCATCTTCGTCAGGTCGGCCCGGTTGCGCTTCAGGATCGTGATGGCCGGGCCGGTCTCGTCGATCGTGTCGCTGATCGTCTTGCGCTCGTCGGAGAGCTTGCCGGTGAGCCGGTCGAGGCTGTCCAGCGCCCGGGTGATCGCGGCGCGGTTGGTGTCCAGCGTCCCGGCGAAGGTGTTGACCTCCTGCAGCACCGCGCGAATCGAGCCCTCGCGGCCGCTCATCGCGGCCTGCAGCTCGTGGCTGATCGTCGCGACCTGCTGGATGCCGCCGCCGTTCAGCAGCAGCGACATCGCCGACAGCACCTCTTCGATCTCGGTGCCCTGGCCGGTGCGCGACAGCGGGATCACGTCGCCGGACCCGAGCCGCCCGGTCGGCGCCTGGTCGGCCGGCGGCGACAGCTGGACGAACTTCTCGCCGAGCAGGCTCGTCTGGCTGATGGTCGCGGTGGCGTTGTCCGGCAGGTTCACGTCGCCGCGGACCTTGACGGTGACGACGGCGTGCCAGCCGGCGCTGCCGCCGGCGAGGTCGACCTTGGTGACCTTGCCGACCGACACGTCGTTGACCTTGACCACCGACTGCGGCACGAGGTCCAGCACGTTCGCGAACTCGATCTTCACGGTGCGGGGGTTCGGGCCGAGGTCGGGGCCGCCGGGCAGCGGCAGCGACGAGACGCCGTTGAACGAGCAGCCCGACAGCGCCGTGACGCCCGCGAGGGCGGCGGCGCCGAGCAGCTTCGTCCGCCGCGGCAGCGCCCGGCCCTTGCCCGCCCTGGCGGACGCGACCGTGCCGGACGCGACCGTGCCGGACGTGGCCTTGCCTGCCGCGGCCATCGTGGCCGTCGCGGCCGTCGCGGCGCGCCTGCGGGGTGTCCTGCTCATCCGGCACCTCCGGGCAGCAGCGAGGTGATGCTCTTCGGGTCGTGCGCGTTCGCCGTGCTCGTCTTCGACGTCTTGGCGTTCTTCGACGTCGTGGTGCTCTTGGACCCGCTCCGGCCGCCGGGACCGTAGGCGTCCGGCGGGATCGGCACCGGGTCGTAGTGCGTCGTCAGCGCCGTGATCCAGGACAGGTCCAGGCTGACCCCGGCCAGCGCCTTGCCGATGCCGTTGTACGGCTTGACGAAGTCGAGGCACTGCTTGGCGGGCGTCCCGACCGAGTACGCCAGCGAGCACACCCAGTCCGCCAGGTTGTTGAACTGGCGGAAGTTGTCGCGGGTGTGGATGGTGCCGCTGATCGGGTCGTAGGCGCGGGCCAGGTTGTTGATGGCGAGCGGGCCGGCGGTCAGCACCTCGGCGAGCGCGTCCTTCTCCTTCACCAGCACGCCGGTGACCTGCGCGAGCTGCCGCACGTTCGACGACAGCTCCGTGCGGTTGTCCTTGATGAACTTCTGCACGTTCCGCAGCGTCGGGGCGAGGGTGTTGAGAGCCGCGCTCAGCTCCTCCTTCTCCCCGTCCAGCTGGCCGGACACCCCGTTCAGATGGGTGCTGAACGACCGGATCTGCTGGTCGTTGGCCTTCATCGTGTCGGTGATGATCCGCAGGTTCCTGATCGTCGTGGCGATGTCGCCGCGGTCGGTGCTGAGCGTGCTCAGCATCTGCGAGGTGTCGGCGATCGTCTGCCGGATGTCGTCACCCTGCCCCTGCAGGTTCGCCGCGCCGACCTGCAGCAGCCGCGACAGCGAGCCCTGCTGCTTGTCGGGGGTGGTGGCGTTCGCGCCCTGCGGGCCGAGGGCCTTGGTGAGGTCGTTCAGGCTGCCGCTGACCTCGTCCACCTCGACCGGCACCTGGGTGCGGCTCGTGGTCAGCGTCGCGCCGTCCGCCAGCACGGGCCCGCCGGTGTAGGCGGGGGTGAGCTGGACGTAGCGGTCGGCGACCAGGGTCTGGTTGACGATGACGGCCTGGGCGTTCGCCGGGACCTTGTACTTGGCGTCCCACTTCAGCTCGACCTTCACCGCGTCGCCGACCGGCTTGACGCTGGTGACCTCCCCGACGGGGATGCCGAGGATGCGGACCTCGGCGCCCTTGTAGAGGCCGACGGTCTTGGTGAAGTACGCCGTCATGTGCCGCTGCTTCGGCTCCTGCAGGAGCAGGACGAGCGCGGCCGCCAGCACCGCGACGGCGAGGATCGCGCCGCCCAGGCGAAGTATCAACGCGGAGTTACGCACTAGGAACCTGCCTGCTCACGGGAGGAACGGCAACGGGTTGTCGCTGTTGTCGCCGGTACCGGTCCGGCCGTTCTGCTTGTTCTGACCGCCGCCCTGGCTCGTGGCGCCCGTCCCGGTGCCCGTGCTCTTCGGGGCGTCCTGGATCGAGGCGGGGATCGGGATGAGGTTCTGGATGTAGGAGTCGAACCAGCGGCCGGTGCCGACGACGTCGGAGAACTGCCGGGCGTACGGCGCGAACAGCTGGATCGTCCGGTCCAGGTTGTCCTGGTTCTTCAGCAAGATCTTGTTGACCTTGGTGAGGTTGTCCAGCATCGGCCTCAGCTGCGCCTGGTTCTCGCTGATCAGCGCGTTCACCTGCTGCGACAGCGAGACGGTGTTGATCAGCAGCTGGTGGATCACCGCGCGCCGGGCCTGCACCGCCTGGAGCACCTTGTCGCCGTCCTGGACCAGCTTGGCGAAGTCCTGGTTGCGGTCGGCGAGCAGCTGCGAGACGTCCTTGGCCTTGCCGGCCAGCTCGTGCAACTGGTCGTCGCGGGAGGCGACGGTGTTCGACAGCCGCCGCAGCCCCTGCAGGGACGCCTTCACCTCCGGTGGGGAGTTCTTGAAGGTGTCCGACAGGGTGTCGAACGACTTGGCGAGCTGCACCGTGTCGATGTCGTTGACCCGCTGGCTCAGCTGGCTGATAGCCGGGACGACCTCGAACGGGGTGTGCGTGTCCTTGAGCGGGATGTTGCGGCCGAGCTTGCCCGTCCCCCGCGGGGTGAGCGCGAGGAAATGCTGGCCGAGCAGCGTCTTGATCTTGATGTCGGCCTGCGTGCGGTCGCCGAGCTTCACGTCCTTGTCCACCCGGAAGGTGACCTTGACGCGGCCGTGGTCGAGGTCGAGGCCGGTGACCTTGCCGACCTTGACGCCGGCGATCCGGACCTCCTCCCCCGACTTCAGCCCGGCGGCCTCCGCGAACGTCGCGGTGTGCGTGGTGCCGCCGTTGACGAACGGGATGTTCCCGATGTTCATCGCCAGCACGAGCGCCAGCACGATCACCGCGAACGCGACGAGGGCGATGGGGACCGGGTTGCGCTCCCGGAACGGGATCCTCATCTACTTGCACCTCGCGTTCTCGTTCACGATCGCCGGCGTCTGGTAGACCGGTCCGCCCGGCAGCCGCACCCGCGCGTCGAGGCCGCAGATGTACATGTTGAACCAGGAGCCGTACTGGGAGATGCTGACCAGCTTCTGCAGCGTCTTCGGCGAGCCCTCCAGGGCCGCGTTCAGCTCGCCGCTGTTGGCGTTGAGGGTGCCGGTGAGCTGCTTCAGCCCGGCGATGTCGCTCTTGATCCCCGGCCGGGACTGCTTCAGCAGGCCCGCGGTGGTCCCGGTCAGCTGGTCGATCGCCGACACCGAGTCGAAGATCGCCTGCCGGTCGCCGGACACCCCGCTGACGAACCCGCGCAGGTCGGTGATCAGCTGCTCGACCTGCTGGTGCCGGTCGTCGATGGTGCCGAGCACGTTGTTCAGGTTGTCGATCACGTCGCCGATCACCTGGTCGCGGTCGGCGAGCGTGTTCGTCAGCGACGCCACGTGCGACAGCAGGCTGTTGACCGTCCCGCCCTCGCCCTGCAGCACCTGGACGATCTGGGTGGCGAGGGTGTTGACGTCCTTCGGCTCCAGCGCCTGGAACAGCGGGTGGAACCCGTTGAACAGCGCGGTCAGGTCGAGCGCCGGCTGGGTCTGCGCGACCGGGATGGTGCCGCCGGACTTCAGGTACGTGTTGGCCTGCCCGGCGCCGTCGCTCAGCGACAGGTACCGCTGCCCCATCAGGTTGCGGTAGCGGATCTGCGCCTGCGTGGACGCCGGCAGCCCCGCCTCGAACACCCCGCTCTTCTGGATGCTGAACGTCACCTGGGCCAGGTTGCCGTGGTACAGCTTGATGCCCTTCACCTGGCCGACCCGGACGCCCGCGACGCGCACGTCGTCGTTGTCGAGCAGCCCGGTCGCGTCGGTGAAGATCGCCTTGTACTCGCGGGACGGCCCGAACCGGGCGTTGGAGATCGTCATCGCCAGCACGCCGGTGGCGAGCGCGGTGAGCACCACGAAGATGCCGAGCTTGACCGCGGCGCTGGTCGTCTTCACTTGATCGTCACCACCGATCCGCGCAGCAGCGGCCCGTACATCAGCGAGGCGACGTCGGAGACCTGGTCGGCGGGGGTCCGCGTCATCGGCCCCACGATGTTCTTGATCTTCTCGTTCTCGCTCATCGAGCCCGGGTCGACGAACACGTCGGAGATGCCGCGGCCGCGCGAGCCGGCGCCGCTACCCCCGTTCGGGTCGTCGGGGTTCTTCCACCACAGGTCGTCCTCGGTGCCGTCCAGCGCCAGGTAGTCCGGCGAGGGCACCTTCGGGTTCGGCAGCCCGTAGCAGCGCGGGTTCCGCTGGTCCTTGGCCTCGGGCAGGTCCAGCGGGTACTTGTAGCCCGGCCGCGGCTTGACGATCTCGACGGTCAGGTTGAAGGTCTTGGACCCGTTGCCGCCCGCGACCCGCTCGGCCTCCGGCCGCAGCTTCACCAGGCCGGCGAACACGCACGGCAGCGACGGCGAGTACCGGGCGATCAGCGACAGCCCGGCGCGGCTCGCGATGTTCACCCCGACGATCTTCGGGGCGTTCTGCGTCATGAACGCGTCGCCGTCCTGCGCGAGCGCGGTCGTCGCCGGGATCAGCTGCTCGATCGTCGCCTTCTTGTCGCTGATCGTCCGGCTGGTGACGTTGATGTTGCGGAGCGTCTGCAGCAGGTCCGGCGCGGCCTGGTCGTAGATGTCGGACACGTCGGCGAGGCCGTGCAGGTCGTGCACCAGCGTCGGCAGCTGCGGGTTGACCTTCTTCAGCAGCGTGTTCGCCTCGTCGATGTCCTGGCCGATCTGGTCGCCGCGGCCCTGCAGCGCCGTCGCCAGCGCGTTCAGGGTGGTGTTCAGCTCCGCGGGCTTCACCGCCTGCAGCAGCGGCAGCAGGTCGTCCAGCACCTTGTTGATCTCGACGGCCTGCTGGGAGCGGTCCTGCTGGATCGTCTGCCCGGCGCGCAGGCCCTGCGGGCCCGCCTGCTGCGGGATCTCCAGGTCGACGTACTTCTCGCCGAACAGCGTCTTCGGCAGCAGCCGCGCCTGCACGTTGTTCGGGATCAGCTTGGCCTTGCCCGGGTCCAGCGCGAGGTCGAGCGTCGCGCCGTTCCCGGTGACGTGCGTGCCGCGCACCTCGCCGACGATGATGCCGCGCACCTTCACGTCCGCGTGCGGCAGCAGCTGCAGACCGGCCCGCTCCGTCGCGACCTTCACGTTCGTCACCGGGGTGAACCACTTGTTGTAGAACGCCACGGTCAGCGCCAGCAGCAGCACGATCACCAGGATCATCGCCAGCCCGAGCACGCGGTAGCGCATGCGTTCGCTCATGGCCGCGTCACCCCGCGATCCGGACGCCGGTGCTGGTGCCCCAGATGGCCATGCCGAGCAGCAGGTCCGCCACGTTGATCACCACGATGCTGGTGCGGACCGCGCGGCCCACCGCGATGCCGACGCCGGCCGGGCCGCCGCTGGCGTTGTAGCCGTAGTAGCAGTGGATCAGCATCACCAGCACCGAGAAGATGATCACCTTGCCGAACGACCAGTAGATGTCGTGCGGCGGCAGGAACAGGTGGAAGTAGTGGTCGTAGGTGCCGGACGACTGGCCGTAGAACATCGTCACGATCACCCGCGTCGCGCCGTAGGAGGCGAGCAGGCCCACCACGTACAGCGGGATCACCGCGACCATCCCCGCGATCATCCGGGTGGTGACCAGGAACGGCATCGACGGGACCGCCATCACCTCGAGCGCGTCGATCTCGTCGGAGATCCGCATCGCGCCGAGCTGCGCGGTGAACCCGCAGCCGACCGTCGCCGACAGCGCGAGCGCCGACACCAGCGGCGCGATCTCGCGGGTGTTGAAGTAGGAGGCGATGAAGCCGGTGAACGCGGCGGTGCCGATCTGGTCGAGGGACTCGTAGCCCTCCAGGCCGACCTGGCTGCCGGTGAAGAACGTCATGAACCCGACGATCACCACCGAGCCGCCGATCACCGCGAGCCCGCCGGTGCCGAGGCTCACCTCGGCCAGCAGCCGCAGCACCTCGGTCCGGTACCGGCGCAGCACCCGGAACGTCCACGCGAACGCGCGGACGTAGAACGACATCTGGTGGCCGAAGTCGTCCAGCCGGTCCAGGGGCGCGCTGATCGCCCGGTTGACGGCCTTGCCCGCCTTGGTAGGGGCCGCCATCACATGCCCTTCGCCGGGACGAACTGGGTGTACAGCGTCGAGATGATGAAGTTCTCGACGAACAGCAGCATGAAGGTGATGACGACGGTCTGGTTGACCGCGTCGCCGACGCCCTTCGGGCCGCCCTTGGCGTTCAGGCCCTTGTAGGCCGCGACGAGCCCGGCGGTGATGCCGAACACGAACGCCTTGATCTCCGCCTGCACCAGGTCGGGCAGCTGCGCGATCGCGTTGAACGAGGCGAGGTAGGCGCCCGGCGTGCCGTCCTGCAGCACGACGTTGAAGAAGTAGCCGCCGAGCAGGCCGACCACCGACACCAGGCCGTTCAGGAACAGCGCGACGAACGCGCACGCGAGGGTGCGCGGCACCACGAGGCGCTGCAGCGGGTTGATCCCGAGCACCTCCATGGCGTCGATCTCCTCGCGGATCTTGCGGGAGCCGATGTCGGCGCACATCGCCGACCCCGCGGCGCCCGCGACCAGCAGCGAGGTGACCAGCGGGCTGGCCTCGCGGACGATCGCGACCACCGCGGTCGCACCGGTGTAGGACTGCGCGCCGAGCTGCCGGATGAGCCCGCCGACCTGCAGCGACAGCACGCCGCCGAACGGGATGGCGACCAGCATCGTGGGGACGACGGTGACGCTGACGATGAACCAGGCCTGCTCGATGAACTCGCGCCACTGGAAGGGCGGGCGGAACAGCTGCCGCGCCGTGTCCAGGCACAGGGCGAAGAACCGGCCGGGCTCCTTGATCGCGACGTTGGCCGCGCCGTCCCCGATCTTGCGGAGCGTGCCGGAGGAGCCTCCGGCCCGCCTGCCCCCTCGCTGGTCCGCGCCGATACCAGGAGTGGACATCAGTACGCCGCACCTCCGGGCGCGCCGGGCGGCGGGTTGCCGGGGAACATGCCGGGCCCGCCCGGGCCGCCGGGCGGCGGGCCCGCGGGCGGCGGTCCGCCCGGGGCCGCCGGGGCGGCGGCCGCGCCGGCGGACATGGACGCCACGTACCGCGGCCACTCCTCCACCCAGTTGCGGCCGAGGTCGTCGATGAACGACCCGGGCGGCGGCGTGACGCCGTGCGCGGCGCACCAGGCGCCGGGGGCGTGCATGCCGGCCCGCAGCATGCCGTTGCTGGGCATCTGCTGCGGCGGGATGGGGGGCAGCTTGCCGGAGTCCAGGCCCATCTTCGACTCGGCCTCGAGCTCGGAGGCGTCCTTCTCCTCCGACATGCCGATCGGGCCGATCTTGCTGGCGTTGAGGAACTGCCGGACGACCGGCTCCTCGCTGGACAGCAGCATCTCCCGCGGCCCGAACATCGCCAGGTGCCGCTGGTACAGCAGGCCGATGTTGTCGGGGATGGTGCGGGCGGTGTTGATGTCGTGGGTGACGATCAGGAACGTCGCGTTGAGCTGCGCGTTCAGGTCGATGAACACCTGGTTCAGGAACGCGGTGCGGACCGGGTCGAGGCCGGAGTCCGGCTCGTCGATCAGCAGGATCTCGGGGTCCAGCACGAGGGCGCGGGCGAGGCCGGCGCGCTTCTTCATACCGCCGGAGATCTCGCCGGGCAGCTTGTACTCGGCGCCGAGGAGGCCGACCATCTCCATCTTCTCGAGGACGATGCGCTTGACCTCGGACTCGGACTTCTTGGTGTGCTCGCGCAGCGGGAAGGCGATGTTGTCGAACAGGTTCATCGACCCGAACAGCGCGCCGTCCTGGAACAGCACGCCGAACAGCTTGCGGGTCTCGTAGAGCTGCGACTCGGGCAGGTAGGGAAGGTCCTTGTCGCCGATCCAGATGTGCCCGCGGTTCGGCTTGAGCAGGCCGACGAGGGACTTCAGGAACACCGACTTGCCGGTACCGGACGGGCCCAGAAGAACGGAGATCTCACCTGCGGGGATGGTCAGCGACACGTCCTGCCAGATCACCTGGCGGCCGAAGGACTTCGTCAGGCCCTCGACTCTGATCTCGACGCCCACTCGTCACCTTTCGTCCAGGCCGGGGGGAATCCCGAACCAATGAGCGAGTAGCACTCTGGCTCTGTCTGCCCGTCACACCTCGTGTCCGCCTCATTGCTACCGTCCGGTAGCCGTGACGGGTGCCACTACCGTAGCGGCCCCCCGTCCAAATGGAAGGGGTTCCACCCCAGATCAGCGGCAAAATCCGACGTCGTAAGACAATCGTTACTTACGGGCCCTATGAGACTAGTGGTCCAAGAACCGGCGCCTCAAGCGGGGGGTGCGGCGGCGCGCTGGAACCGCCGGCCGGGACAGGAGCGGCCGGGTGTGGCCACAGCGCCAGAACGGGACGCTACGCCGACCGCCGACTACCGCACAACCCGCCCCGGCACACGCTTTTCACCAGCTCTTTATCACTCCCCCACAGGAAACCCACCTGGAACGCACCCTCCCTTGCACCTCCACGACAACCCGTCCGCTCCCGGACCCGACGGCATGCCCGTCCACCTGCGCAGGCGCCCGTCCGGGGCGTCCGTCCGGGGCGCCCGTCCGCCTGCACGGGGCGCCCCGGACGAAAAGAGGCGGCCGCCCCACCCGAAGGTGGGACGGCCGCCTCGAAAGAGCAGCGGAGCCGCGCGGGCCCCGGACGCTCCGGAGCGCCTTACTTGACGGTGACCGTCGCGCCGGCCTTCTCCAGGGCCTCCTTGGCCTTGTCGGCCGTCTCCTTGTTGACCTTCTCGAGCAGCGGCTTCGGCGCGCCGTCGACCAGGTCCTTGGCCTCCTTGAGGCCGAGGCTCGTCAGCGTGCGAACCTCCTTGATGACCTGGATCTTCTTGTCGCCGGCACCCTCGAGGATGACGTCGAACTCGTCCTGCGCGGCGGCCTCCTCGCCACCGCCGGCGGCACCGGCGGCGGGGGCGGCGGCCACGGCCGCGACGGGCGCGGCGGCCTTGACGTCGAAGACGTCCTCGAACTGCTTCACGAAGTCGGACAGCTCGAGGAGGGTCATCTCCTTGAACGCGTCGAGCAGCTCGTCGGTGCTGAGCTTCGCCATGATGTTTCCTCCGCTATGGCTTAACGATCTGGGGTCTTACGGGGAACCGCGGGTGCCTACTCGGCGGGTGCCTCGTCGGCGGCCTCGTCGGCCGGCGCGTCGGCGGGGGCCTCGGCGGTCTCGCCGCCGGCCTCGCGCTTGGCGCGCAGCGCCTCGGCGAGCTGGGCCGCCTGCGTCGGCAGGGCGTTGAAGAGCGCGGCCGCGTTGGCCATGGAGCCCTTCATCGCACCGGCCAGCTTGGCCAGCAGGACCTCGCGGGACTCGAGGTCCGCCAGCCGGGTGATCTCCGCGGCGTCCATCGACTTGCCGTCGATGAAGCCGCCCTTGATCACCAGCAGCGGGTTGGCCTTGGCGAAGTCACGCAGGCCCTTGGCGGCCTCGACCACGTCGCCGCGGACGAACGCGATGGCCGACGGGCCTTCGAGCAGCTCGCGGAACTGCTCGTCGACACCGGCCTCGTTCGCGGCGCGCTTGGTCAGCGTGTTCTTCACCACGGCGAACTTCGCGGTCTCGCCGAGGTTGGTGCGCAGCTCCTTCAGCTGCGCCACCGTCAGCCCGCGGTACTCGGTCAGCACGGCGCCGTTGGAGCTCTCGAACTCGTTCTTGAGCTCGGCGATCGCCGCGGCCTTCTCGGCCTTAGCCATGTGGCCTCCTTCCGATTACCTGGGTGGTCACGATCCGCGCCCGGCCCTCGCGGGTCAGGCGCCGATCCACCAAAAAACGCCCCGGCGCAGGTGTGCACGGGGCGTCATGCCAGGCCCGGGAAGGCCAAGCGGAAGGCTCACGTCTCACCTACGCAGGCCGCCCGAACGGATCGGGACCTTCGGCCGTCCCTCGCGGAACGGCGACCGGCGGTCTTCGGCAGACAACAGAGTACGTGCCGGGACGGCGCGAGGCCAAATCGGCGGAGGGGGGGGGGGGGGGGTGCGGACCCTCGACCCCCCCAACATGCTGGACGCCACGCACAGGATCCCGACGAAGGTCCTCACCCAGCAATAGAAGATCTACAAGGGGGT
>NZ_JBEZJL010000145.1:0-14299 GCF_040651755.1 Actinomadura sp. NPDC048394
CGTGATCGACAGGTCGTGCCGGCGCTCCCGGTGCACCTCGGCGCGCGGCGGGCTGTGGCGGCCCGCTTCTTCATCGGGAGCGCTGCCGGGAGCGATCGATCGCGGCGATGGGAGCACGTCGCTCGGGAGCGCACCCCTCTGGTGATCAGCCCGTGACGTACAGGGTCTGGTCGTAGGTGCCGGATCCGGCGGTGGTCTCGCCCTGGAGCTGGTAGGTCGCGGTGACGGTGGCGGTGGACGGGCAGAGGAAGTTGCTGCCGGACTGCTTGTTCACCGTGGCGCCGTTCACGCCGACCTGGGCCTGGTTGTTGCTGGTGACGGGACGGTTGGCGTTGTCGGGGTTGTAGCCGTTGGCGGTGAGGTTGCCGCCGAAGATGCAGGTGATGCCGCCGAACAGGTCGACGACGGCCTTGACGCTGAAGTTGGCGATGGTGACCGCCGCGTCGCGGTTGCCGGTGTGGCCGGAGTCGTAGACGACGGTGCCGCCGGTCCACGGCAGCTTCTGCGCGGTGATCGTGACGGAGGCGGTGCCGGTGCAGCTGGTGAAGGTCGCGCTGCCGATGCTGAGGCCGGTGCCGTCGGAGTTGATCGATCCCTTCATCGTCGACTGGCTGCAGGAGCCGCTGCCGATCGAGGTGGAGACGGTCGCGTTGCCGAGCAGCGAGGCCTGCACGTTGCCGGAGTAGGGGGCGGCGGTGGCCGAGCCCTTGCGGATGGTCGTGCCCGCGGCCGAGGCGGGGGCGATCCCCGCGGCGAGGACGGCCAGGGCGGCGGTCCCGATGATCGCGGTCTGTCTGATACGTGCCACCGGAAACTCCTTTGTCCGGTTCGGGGTGGGCAACGCGAAAGTAATTCGCCTTTCCGGGCCGGGCAATGGCCGGGGGCCGAACCCGGCCTGGCCGGATTGGGACACCAGCCAGTGTCTGCTGGTAAGGCCGGGCGGGCGGCGGCCCGGTAGGGGGCTGTGGCGCGGGACCCGGTTGACGGAGTCCCGACTCCGTGCTTGCTCGCTTTGTTGCGGTCCAATGCGCCCGGTCGCGAAGTGGCCTAGATTGGGCGGACCATGGCCGCCCCGGCGGCCCCGCGTCGGCCGAGGGACGGAGGAGGGCCATGCGCGAACCGCGCCGCTCGCCCGCCTCGCCCGCCGCCGTCCGCTGGCTGCTCGCCGTCGCGCTCGGGCTCCTCGGCCTCGCCGGAGCGCCCGCCGCGAGCGCCCTCACCGCCGGAGCGCACGGCGGTGGCGTAGGCGCCATCGCCCGTGCCGCCACCGTCCAGCACGTCACCGGACGGGCGTCCGCGCCCCGCACGACGCACGCCGCAGCGGCGGCGGCGCGGCACCACGCCGGGCCGTCCGCACCGGTCGCGCCGGGCGCGCTTGCGCCCGCCGGGCCCGACGTCCGCCCGGCGCTCGTCCGGACGGTCCGGCCCGCCGCCCGCTTCACCGAGCCCGTCGTCGCCCCCACGGGCGCCCCGCGGGGACGCGCCCCGCCCACCGCCACACGGATCTGACGTTCCGTCCAGCGGCGCCGCCCCCTGCGAAGCGGTGGCGCCATAGCTCCGTGTGGAGGTTTCCCCTTGACTCGCGCCAACGCGGTGCGGGCGGTCCTGGCGTTCGCCGTGCTCGCCGCATCGCTGTACTTCGCCCTGTCCGAACCCGCCCGGCTGGGCCTCGACCTGCGCGGCGGGACCCAGATCGTCCTCGAGACCCGGGACTCGCCGACCGCGAAGGCCGGCCGTGACGCCACCGACCGCGCCCGCCAGGTCCTGCACCGCCGCATCGACGCGCTCGGCGTCGCCGAGGCGTCCATCACCCGGTCCGGCGACCGCCGGCTGATCGTCGAACTCCCCGACGTCCAGGACCCGTCGCACGCCGCCGCGCTGCTCGGCCGGACGGCCCAGCTCACCGCCCACCCCGTCCGCGCGGCCGACGGACCGGCCGGCACCGGCGAGAAGGAGATCCCGGACGAGAGCGGCCGGCCGGTCATCATCGGGCCCGCCGTGCTCACCGGCGACGGCGTCGGCTCGGCCGCCGCGTCCTTCGACCCCGAGGGCCTCGGCGGCTGGGACGTCGGCATCACGTTCCGCGGAGGGGGCGGCGCGGCCTGGGAGAAGGCGACCGCCAAGGCCGCCTGCGCCACCGGCGACGAGCGCCGCGTCGCGTTCGTCCTGGACGGCAAGGTCATCTCGTCGCCGCAGGTCAGCGCCGACGTCGCCTGCGGCACCGGGATCACTGGCGGGTCCACCCGGATCACCGGCAACTTCGGCGCCGACGAGGCCAAGGACCTCGCGGCGCTGGTGCAGGGCGGCGCGCTGCCCGTCCCGGTGAAGATCGTCGAGCAGCGGGTCGTCGGCCCCACCCTCGGCGAGGAGGCGATCAGGGCCAGCGCCTGGGCCGCCGTCATCGGCGTCGCCCTCACCGGCCTGTTCATCGCCGCCGTCTACCGGCTCGTCGGCCTGCTCGCCACCGCCGCGCTCGCCGGCTACGCGCTGATCTCCTACGCCGCGCTCGTCGCCGCCGGCGCCACCCTCACCCTGCCCGGCCTCGCCGGGTTCGTCCTGGCGATCGGCATGGCGATCGACGCGAACGTGCTCGCGTTCGAACGCGCCCGGGAGGAACGCGCCGCCGCGCCCGGCCGGTCCCCCCGCAACGCCCTCGCCATCGGGTTCACCAAGGCGTGGTCGGCGATCGCCGACTCCGCCGCCACCACGCTGCTCGCCGGCGGCCTGCTGTTCTTCCTCGCGTCCGGACCGGTCAAGGGCTTCGGCGTCACCCTGTGCATCGGCGTGCTCGCCTCGCTGGTCTCCGCGATGCTGCTCAGCCGCGTCCTCACCGATGCCGCTCTGGCCCGCATGCCGAGGATCGGCCGCTCCAAGGCCGGCGGTCTCGGCGCCGGGGGCCGGATCCGCCGATGGCTCGACCACCGCCGTCCCGACCTGATGAGGCGCCGCACCCTCTGGCTCGCGATCTCCGGTCTCGCCGTCGTCCTCGCCCTCACCGGGATCTTCGCCCGGGGCCTGAACTACGGCGTCGAGTTCACCGGCGGACGCGCCGTCGAGTACACCACGAACCGTCCCGTCGACATCGGCGACGCCCGCACCGCCGTCGCCCGCGCCGGATTCCCGCAGGCCACCGTGCAGACGTCCGGCAAGGACGGCATCGCCGTCCGCACCACCGAGCTCACCGACGCGCAGGAGAAGCGCATCCGCGACGCGCTCGCGCGGCAGGGCGGCGGCGCGACGAAGCAGCGCGACGAGCTGATCGGCCCGAGCCTCGGCGGCGAGATGCGCACCAAGGCCCTGATCGCGCTCGGCGTGGCCCTGCTGGTGCAGCTCGGCTACCTGACGTTCCGGTTCCGCTGGACGTTCGCGGCCGGGTCCGTGCTGGCGATGCTGCACGACGTCGTGATCGTCACCGGCCTGTTCGCCTGGCTCGGCAAGCCCGTCGACGGTGTCTTCCTCGCCGCGCTGCTCACCGTCATCGGCTACTCGGTGAACGACTCCGTCGTGGTGTTCGACCGCGTCCGGGAACTGTGGACGGCCGAACCCCGCGCCCCCTTCGCGGACGTCGCGAACCGGGGAGCGCTGCAGACCGTCCCCCGCACCGTCAACACCGGCATGGGCGCCCTGTTCATCCTGGCCGCCCTCGCCGTCCTCGGTGGCGACACGCTGACCGACTTCGCGATCGCGCTCCTTGCGGGCATCCTCGTCGGCACCTACTCCAGCGTCTTCACCGCCACGCCGCTCGCGATCGTCCTGGAACGCTTCGCGGGCCCGCCGCCACGCCCCCGCACCGCAGCGCCCCGCGCCGCCCGCACCCCAGGCGACTCCGGCGCCGTCGTCTGACCCCCCACGGCGTGCCGCCGCCCCTGACCGGCGGCACGCCGTCCGCGGTCACTTGCCCAGCACGGACTTCTTCAGCGTCCCGTGCGCCGGCTGGGCGAGGCAGACCACTTTCTGCTCACTGAATCTCCAGTCCCGACTCGACGGCGCCCGATAGTAGTTCTCCAGATCGACGGGCGGCGGATTCTTGGCGAAGACCTTGTCCGCCCTCTTCCCGCACCCGGTCGCCGCGTACTTTTCGACGACCTTTCTTCCCGGGTACTCCCAGGGGCTGCCCGCAGTCGCCAGGCCCTCCTGGGACAGGTAGAACACGGCATAGACCTGGACCTTATGCGGTTCGGTGCACGGGACGCTTCGTGCCACCGGATCGGCGAGCTCCCATTCGACGAAGCAGTCGCCGACCTCGACCTCCCTCAACGACTTCAGGTCCTGGTCGACGGTCGTGGCCAGCGGCGCGTTCAAGCCCCCTGCACCGGTGTAACGCATCGCGCACGTCACCCGCCGGTCGCCGTTCCGCCGGGCCGCCAGGTCGGGCTTTTCGACGTAGATTTGAAGATCCTTGAAGTAACGGCTCTTCGTGAGGAACTCGAGCCGGTCCGTGCAGATCTTCGCCGCCTCCGCCTCCAGTCCCTCATCGCCGGGAGCGATGCCCCCTTCGGACAGCATCGCCTCCGCGACGATCTCACCGTCGTGCGGGCGCGTGCACGGCAGTGCGGTGACGAGCACCTCGGTCTGGTCCTTCCCGAACCCGGTGAAGCAGTCGCCGACCTTGAGGCGTGAGAGGACGGTCTTGCCGCTCCCGGTGATGTGACCGGCCTCGTCGCGTTCCGGGGAGAGGAGGGAGCCCGCGGCGATGGCGACGGCGACGGCGCCGGTGAGGATCCACGCCACCGACGCCGCGAGCCCGCCGACCGCCAGTCCCCGGCCCTTCTCGTCGCGGCGACCCGTCTGCACGAACGCCGCGATCGCGAACGCGATCGACAGCGGCGCCAATCCGACGAGCCCGGTGACGAGCGCGCCCTTGGCCCACCCGTTCGTCCGCTGCCAGAACACCGGTTCCGGGGCCGCGGCCGGCGCCGGGGTCGCTCCCCTTCCGCCGGCACCGGCTCCGAGCGCCGGGCGCACCACCACCTCCGGCCTGTCCGGCAGGTCCCCGAGCGGCACTTCGCCGGACGAGCCGTCCGGCGGCGCCCACGCGGCCGGATCCACCCGCTTCCCAGGTGCGTCAGGACGACCGGTTTCAGGTGAGGCCGAGCCGTTCCCCTCTTCGGAGGGAGGTGTCGTCATTTCGTGACCACCGTTCGTGTCAGCATTCCGTTCCGGGCCTTCACCACACAGATGACCGACGGGAGCCCGGCGCCCCACTTCTCGGCGGAAGGCGCCATGAAGTCCAGCACGCCGCCGGCCGGCGGATGCCCGCCGAAAACCTGTTCCGCATGCTCACCGCACGCGTGCGCCGCCTTGCGGGCGAGCGCCTTCTTCCCCGGGTAGGCGAACGGATTGCTTCCCAACCGCAGTTCGAACAGGTCTGCTGTGGCGTAGACCTCTATCTCGTGCGGCTGCGAACAGGAAACGGGACTGACCATGGAGGCCTCGGCGTCCCATTTCGCGAGGCAGTCGCCGGCGACGAGCGCGCCCACCGGTTTCCGATGGATGTCGACGGTGGCGGCGAGCGGCTCGGACAGCGGGGTGCCGCCCCTGTAGAGGACGGCGCACGTCACATGCCGGTCCCCGCGAAGCCAGTTCGACGGGGTGGGTTCGTCGATGAATTCGTCGAGATCGTCCAGATAGCGGCTCTGGGCCAGGAAATTGAACCTGGCCGTGCAGACCTTTTCCGCCTCGTCGGAGAGCCCCTGGTCGCCGGGGTAGGTGTCGTCGTCCGGCAGGGACGCCTGCGCGGCTATCTCCCCGTCGTGGGGACGCGTACACGGCAGCACGGTCACGAGCCGGTCCGCGGCCGTCTTCTCCAGTCCGATGAAGCATTCGCCGGTATTCAGCCTGGCCACGGCTACCCTGCCCGTGCCGCCGGTGCGGTGAAGGCGCGGTCCATATGCCATGACAAGCGACAAAGCGATGAGCCAGGCGGCGGAGACGGCGATGGCGGAGAAGGCCAGCGCCGTGCCCTTCTCGCGCTCGCCCTTCTCGTGGCGGCGCACGATCTGGGCGAGGGCGGTGACGGCGAGGGCGACCGCGAGAATGCCCAGCCCGAGGAGGCTGCTGATCAGCGCGGCGATCGCGAGCGGGTTCCTGCGGGCGGGCGCCTGTGCGGCGGGTTCGGGGGACGCCCCGGCGTCCGCCGGCGGTGCCGGTTCGGGCTCCGGAGCGTCTTGCGCGTTCATTCGAGGGCCGAGCCTTTCAGGCAGCGGTTCGGGAGGATTCCGGTCAGTGCGGGACCACTGATTTCTTGAGCGGGCCGCCCCTGCCGGTGACCATGCAGTAGACGAGCCGCGAGCCCTGCGACTCCCAGCCGTCCCTGGTCGGACCCCAGAACGCCGGATCCGCGCTGGACGGAGGCTTGCCATGCCACAGCCGTTTGGCGCGGGTGGCGCACCCTTCGTCGGCCTTCCTCTCGATCGCCTTCTCACCGGGGTATTCGTTGCCCTGGAGGGTGAAAACGGCGAACAGTTCGTACTCGTGGGGCTCGGTGCACTCGACCAGCGGCTGCTTGTCGGCGGCACTCCACTTCTTGATGCAGTCGCCCGGCCGCAGTTGTGTCGTCCACTGCAGGTTCCCCTGGAGAGCGGATGCGAGCGTGGAGGTGAGCTTTTCGGAGCCGGTGTAGCGCAGGACGCAGATGACGTCGTGGTGGCCCTTGACCCAGGCGGCCCGGCGAGGGCGGTCGATGTGCAGTTCGAGGTGGCCGGAGTAGCGGCTTTTCAGCAGGAACCCGGCTTTGTCCCGGCACTCCTTCGTCGCTTCGGTGAGGAGCGTCGCGTCGCCGGGATAGGGGGCGTCGGCCAGGGTGACGACGGCGCCGATCTCTCCCTCGTGCGGCCGGGTGCACGGCGTCTTGGTCACGTAGACGCTGGTCCGGTCGTCCTGGAGATCGGTGAAGCAGTCGCCGGCGAGGAGGGCGGTGACGCGCGGCTTCCCGCCCTTGCTCTGCGGGGCGTCGCCGATGCCGGACTCCAGGACGCCCGTGGCGAGGACGAGCACGGCGGCGGTGATCCAGGCGGCGGACGCGGCGAGGCCGCCGGCCGCGAGGCCCTTGCCCTTCTCGCCGCGGCGGCCCGCCTGGACGAAGGCGGCGATCGCGAAGCCGATCGCGAACACGACGAGGCCGAAGATCCCGCTGAGCAGGGCGACGATCGCGAACCGGTTCGTCCGGCGAGGCGCGGGCGCCGGGCCGGGTGCGGGCGGTGCGAAGGCGGCGGCGTGCTCCGGTGATGGGGGAGCGGCGGTGCCGGTGCCCGGCGGCGTCCAGGCGGCCGCGGCGGACGGTTCTTCGGGGGTGTCCTGGACGTCGTCAGCGTCCGGTGGCGTTGTCACAGCGGGAAAGTACGCGATCAAGGTCACAAATAGCGCATTTCCGGCGGTCGTCGCCAAGTTGTGATCATGGCCGTTCACCTGGCGATGATCTTCTCCTCGCCCGCCGGACACCCGGTGCTGATGATCTTCTGCCGATCGGTCCGACCGGCGGAAGGTGCCCTGTGTCTCGAATGTCCCGACGGCTGGCCGGGGGCGCGGTCGCCCTCGCCGCCCTCACAGCGGGGACGGTGCCCGCCGCGCACGCCGGGCAGCCCGGCCCCGTCGACGTGCAGCTGCTGTCCATCACCGACTTCCACGGCTACCTGCAGCCCTACGACGACGCGGCGAACGGGCAGGTGAAGCTGCCGGACGGGACGGTCCTGAAGGTCGGCGGCGCCGCCTACAACGCCGCGCACCTGGAGCGGCTCCGCGCGGGCAAGAAGAACTCGATCCTGTTCTCGGTCGGCGACAACTTCAGCGGCTGGCCGTTCGAGGTCGACGCGTTCCGGGACGAGCCGACGATCGAGGTGCTCAACAGGCTCGGCGTCCGGTTCTCCACGGTCGGCAACCACGAGCTCGACGTGTCGGCGGGGTTCCTCAAGGACCACATGATGAAGGGCCGCTGCTTCGGCACGGTGGACGTCGACAGCTGCTTCACCGACTCCACCGGCAAGCGGTTCCGGGGCGCGGACTTCCCCTTCTACACCGGCAACATCGTCGGCGCGAAGACCGGGAAGCCGATCCTGAAGCCGTACAACATCGAGTGGGTGCGCGGGGACGGCGGCCGGAAGGTCCCGGTCGGGTTCATCGACCTGACCGTCCCGGACACCCCGACCGGGTCCACGTCCTACCAGCCGGACCTGCGGTCGCTTCCGCTGCTGGAGACGGCGAACAGGTACGCGGCGGAGCTGAAGAAGCGCGGTGTGAAGGCGATCGTCGCGAACGTCCACGACGGCGGGTCGGCGGACGGCGCGGGCTTCGACGGCTGCAAGGACCCGCACGGCCCCGTCATCGACTTCGCGAAGCAGGCGTCGCCGGACATCGACGCGATCTTCACCGGGCACTGGCACGCCGGCTTCACCTGCACGATCGCCGACCCGGCCGGGAACCCCCGCCCGGTCATCGAGGGCCTCAACCACGGGCGGCTGATCAGCGAGATCGACCTGCGGCTGGACGCCCACGGCGAGGTGATCCGGGGTGAGACCAGGGCCGTCAACCATCCGGTGACCAGGGACATCGCCCCCGACCCGGCCGTGCAGAAGATCGCCGACTACTGGACGGCGCGCGGCGACGAGCGGTCCGCGCAGCCGCTGGCGCGGCAGACCGGCGACTTCACCCGAACGCAGAACGGCAGCGGCGAGAGCACCATGGGGGACCTCGCCGCCGACGTCCAGTACTGGGCGGCCGGGACGTCCCGCAAGGGCCGCGCCGATCTCGCGCTCGTCGCCACCAAGCCCGTCACCGGCTCGAACGCGGTCGCGCGGGACCTGCCGTACGCGAAGGGGACCGGCGCCGGCGACGCCGACGGGCGCGTGACGTTCGGCGAGGCGTGGAGCGCCTACGGGTACGGCAACCCGATCCTCACCGTCACGGTGACCGGCGAGCAGATCCATCAGGCGTTGGAGCAGCAGTGGCAGGGCGCGAAGTTCGCGCCGTTCGCCGTGTCGGAGAACGTCCGCTACTCCTACGACGCGTCGCGGCCGGCCGGCGCCCGCGTCGACCCGGCGCACGTCACGATCGACGGGAAGCCGCTCGACCCGTCCAAGAAGTACCGGCTCGCCGCGCTCGCGTACACGCTGATCGGCGCGGACGGCTACACCGCGTTCACCGGGTTCACCGGCGCGTACCGCAACGAGCTGCCCGACCACGAGGCGTTCGTCGCGTACCTGAAGGCGCACCCGGTGATCAGCCCGGCGCCGCTCGGCCGGGTCGCCCCGGCCGCGAGCTGAACCGCCGCGAAAAGGCGCCGTGGCCCGGGACGACCCCGGCCACGGCGCCCGGCGGTTCAGGTCACGGCGCCCGGCGGCTCAGGCCAGCGGCGGCTGCTCCTGCTCGCCCTCCGCGTTGATCACCTGCATCACCGCGTTGATCAGCGCGAGGTGGGTGAACGCCTGCGGGAAGTTGCCGAGGTGCCGCCCGGTGTGCGGGTCGATCTCCTCGGCGTACAGCTGCAGCGGGCTCGCGTACGACAGCAGCTTCTCGCACAGCGCCCGCGCCCGGTCCAGCTCACCGATCATCACCAGCGTGCTGACCAGCCAGAACGAGCAGATCGTGAAGGTGCCCTCCTCCGACTCGAACCCGTCGTCGGTCTCGGTCGCCCGGTACCGCAGGACGAGGTCGTCCTCCGACAGCTCGTCCGCGATGGCGAGGACCGTCTCCCGGACCCGCTTGTCGTCGGCCGGCAGGAACCCCAGCAGCGGGATCAGCAGCGCCGACGCGTCCAGCGCGTCCGCGCCGTAGTGCGCGGTGAACACGCCGCGCTCGTCGAGCGCGTTCGCCAGCACGTCCGCGTGGATCTCGTCGGCGGCGGCCTGCCAGCGGCGCGCCCGCTCCTGGTCGCCGCGGATCCGGGCCAGCCGCGCGCCGCGGTCGGCCGCGACCCAGCAGAACACCTTCGAGGAGGTGAAGTGCTGCGGCTCGCCGCGCACCTCCCACATCCCGCAGTCGGGGGTGCGCCAGTTGGCGAGCGCGTCCTCCACCTGCTTGACGACGATCTTCCAGAGCCGGTCGTCGAGCCGGTCGCGCTTGCGCACGAACAGGTAGATCGACCCGATGATCGCGCCCCACACGTCGTGCTGGGCCTGCATGTACGCCTCGTTGCCGATGCGCACCGGGCGGGCGTTGTCGTAGCCGGTCAGGTGCTCGAGCGTGGACTCGGGCAGCTCCTCCCGGCCGTCCAGCCCGTACATGATCTGCAGCTTGCCCTCGGCGGCCTCGGCGACGTCGGTGATGAAGTAGAAGAAGTCGTTGGCCTCCCAGTCGTAGCCGAGGGTGTAGAAGGCCCACAGCGCCATGGTGGAGTCGCGGATCCAGGTGTAGCGGTAGTCCCAGTTCCGGTCGCCGCCCGGCGTCTCCGGCAGCGACGTCGTCGCCGCGGCCGCGACCGCGCCCGACGGCGCGAACGTCAGCCCCTTCAGGGTGAGCGCGCTGCGCTGCAGGTGGCTGCGCCACGGGTGGTCGGGGAACCGGCCGCGGTCCAGCCAGTGCTGCCAGTGGTGGACGGTCCAGACGAGCCGCTCCTGCGCCTCCTCCCACGACGACGGCGCGGCGTGCTCGCTCCACGACAGCGCCACGAACCGGGACTCGCCCTGCTTCAGCAGCGTCCGGGACGTCGCGAGGGACCCCTCGAACCCGACGTTCATGTCGGTGGTCAGCCGGAGCCCGACGCCGTTCCCGCGCGCGACGGCCTCGTGGTACCCGGCGCCGGTGTGCTCCCAGCGGGCCGGGGTCTGGCCGTAGTCGAACACCGGCATGCAGTCGAGCCGGACCTGGACCTGGCCGTTCACGCACCGCACCATCCGCAGCAAGACGTGGTCGGCGTCGTAGTCGGTGGGGGCGCGGCGGTGCGTGTGGGAGCGTTCCGTCTCGTGGTGCCACGGCCCCATCAGCAGGGCGTCGGTGACCACCAGCCAGCCCCCGTGCACCCACCAGGTCGTCTCCATGACCATGGTGCCGGGGATGTAGCGCTGCGCGGCGGGCACCTCCACGCCCGCGGGGCCGACCCGGAAGTATCCGGCGTCCCGGTCCAGGATGGAGCCGAACACGCTCGGCGAGTCCATCTTCGGCAGGCACATCCACTCGATGTTCCCGCTGGGCGCGACGAGCGCGGTCGTCTCGCAGTCGGACAGGAACCCGAAATCGGCGATCGGGGCGAACGGGTCTCCCGCCCGGCCGCCGGCGACCTTCGGCCTCACAGCCTCACCTCCTTGATCCATCATTCCCTCTCCAGAGCAATGGGTGCGCCAGGAGCGCGAGGTGTTTCCCCGGCGCCGGGCGCGCGGTGTGCGGCCTCATGGGCGTCGTTGCCTTCCAGGTAGTGGAATAGACCACTTGGAATAGACCATTAAAGTGCCTCTGAGCTGCGAAAACGCCGCTCCGGGAACGGGGTGCCGGGAGATCCGGTCAGGCGCGGGTACAGTCCCGGCAAACAGGGCAGCGGACCCGTTGCCGCCTGGGAGAACGCGACGGTGCGCGCTCCCCGGCGCGAGGGTCCGGCACTGCCACTGGGTGGAACCGGAGCGAGAAGGAGCTCCCCGTGCCGAAGTTCGTGTACGACTTCACCGAGGGAAACAAGGACCTCAAGGATCTGCTGGGCGGCAAGGGCGCCAACCTGGCCGAGATGACCAACCTCGGCCTGCCCGTGCCTCCCGGGTTCACGATCACCGCGGAGGCCTGCCGGCATTACCTTGAGCACGGGACCCTGCCCGACGGGCTGGCGGAGGAGGTGAACGCCCACCTCGCCGCGCTGGAGAAGGCGATGGGCAAGAAGCTCGGCCAGCCGGACGACCCGCTGCTGGTCAGCGTGCGCTCGGGGGCCAAGTTCAGCATGCCCGGGATGATGGAGACCGTCCTGAACGTCGGTCTCAACGACGAGTCGGTGCACGGCCTCGCCGCCCAGGCCGGCGACGAGCGGTTCGCGTGGGACTCCTACCGCCGGCTGATCCAGATGTTCGGCAAGACGGTCCTGGACGTGGACGGCGACCTGTTCGAGGACGCCGTCGAGGACGTCAAGCGGGCCCGCGGCACCGACGACGACGTGGACCTCACCGCCGACGACTTCAAGGAGCTGGTGGAGCGGTTCAAGACGATCGTCCGCGAGCAGGCCGGGCGGGAGTTCCCGACCGACCCGCGCGAGCAGATGGACCTCGCCACCGAGGCGGTGTTCGAGTCCTGGAACGCCGACCGCGCGATTTTGTACCGCCGCCAGGAGCGCATCCCCGTCGACCTCGGCACCGCCGTCAACATCTGCTCGATGGTCTTCGGCAACATGGGGATGGACTCGGGGACGGGCGTCGCCTTCACCCGCGACCCCGCGTCCGGGCACCAGGGCATCTACGGCGACTACCTGCAGAACGCGCAGGGCGAGGACGTCGTCGCCGGCATCCGCAACACGGTCCCGCTGACGGAGCTGGAGCGGATCGACAAGGCGTCCTACGACCGGCTTCTCGAGATCATGGAGACGCTCGAGAACCACTACCGCGACATGTGCGACATCGAGTTCACGATCGAGCGCGGGAAGCTGTGGATGCTGCAGACCCGGGTCGGCAAGCGGACCGCCGCCGCCGCGTTCCGGATCGCCTGCCAGCTGCTCGACCAGGGGCTGATCGACGCCGACGAGGCGGCCCTCCGGGTCACCGGTGACCAGCTCGCGCAGCTGATGTTCCCCCGGTTCGCCAGCAAGGTCGACGGCGTCAAGAAGATCACCAAGGGCATGAACGCCTCGCCCGGCGCCGCCGTCGGCAAGGCCGTGTTCACCTCCGAGCGGGCCGTCGAGCTGGCCGAGCAGGGCGAGGACGTGATCCTCGTCCGCCGCGAGACCAACCCCGACGACCTGTCCGGCATGGTCGCCGCGAAGGGCGTGCTGACCTCCCGCGGCGGCAAGACCTCGCACGCCGCCGTCGTCGCCCGCGGCATGGGCAAGACCTGCGTGTGCGGCGCCGAGGAGCTCGACGTCGACGTCAAGGCCGGGACGTTCACCGCGCCCGGCGGCGTCACCGTCGGCGAGGGCGACGTCATCTCGATCGACGGGACGTCCGGCGACGTCTACCTCGGCGAGGTCCCGGTCGAGGACTCCCCGGTCGTCCGGTACTTCGAGGGCGAGCTGTCCGCCGCCGACGGCGACGAGCTGGTCGTCGCGGTGGACCGCGTCATGGAGCACGCCGACGCGAAGGCGGCGATGGCGGTGCGCGCCAACGCCGACAACCCCGAGGACGCGGCGCGGGCTCGCCGGTTCGGCGCCAAGGGCATCGGCCTGTGCCGCACCGAGCACATGTTCCTCGGCGACCGGCGGCAGCTCGTCGAGCAGCTCATCCTCGCCGAGGGCGACGACGAGCGGCAGGCCGCGCTGGACGCCCTGGAGCCGCTGCAGAAGCAGGACTTCGAGGGCATCTTCGAGGCCATGGACGGGCTGCCGGTCACGATCCGGCTCATCGACCCGCCGCTGCACGAGTTCCTCCCCGACCTCACCGAGCTGTCGGTCAGGGTGGCCCTCGCCGGCGACGGCGCCGACCCCAAGGACCGGAGACTGCTCGAGGCAGTCACCCGACTGCACGAGCAGAACCCTATGTTGGGGTTGCGCGGCGTGCGGCTGGGTTTGGTGATTCCGGGCCTGTTCGGCATGCAGGTCCGCGCGATCGCCGAGGCCGCCGCCGCCCGCAAGGCCGCCGGCGGCGACCCGCGCCCGGAGATCATGATCCCGCTCGTCGGGGCGGTGCAGGAGCTGGAGGCCGTCCGCGACGAGGCGCGCGCCATCCTCGACGGCGTCAAGGAGTCCACCGGCGTGGACGTCCCGGCGCTGGTCGGCACCATGATCGAGCTGCCGCGGGCGGCGCTGACCGCCGGGCAGATCGCCGAGGCCGCCGAGTTCTTCTCCTTCGGCACCAACGACCTCACCCAGACGACGTGGGGCTTCTCCCGCGACGACGTCGAGGCGGCGTTCTTCTCCCGCTACCTCGAACTCGGGATCTTCGGGGTGTCGCCGTTCGAGACCCTCGACCGGGAGGGCGTCGGGCGGCTCGTCCGGATCGCCGCCGAGGAGGGCCGCAAGGCCCGTCCGGGGATCAAGCTGGGGATCTGCGGCGAGCACGGCGGCGACCCCGACTCGGTGCACTTCTGCCACGAGGTCGGCCTCGACTACGTGTCCTGCTCGCCGTTCCGGGTACCGGTGGCGCGGCTGGAGGCCGGCCGCGCCGCGATCGAGGCCGCGGGCTCCGGAGGCAGCGACACCGCTGTCGACGACCAAGACGTACCGGCAGCTCGCCCGGATCGCGGG
>NZ_JBEZJL010000146.1:0-13892 GCF_040651755.1 Actinomadura sp. NPDC048394
CATGAGCCGCCGCCTCACCGGCGAATCCACTCCCACATGGCGGGGCACCTGACCCGAAATCAAACGGAACTCGCAGGATGAAACGCCCAGTAAGACGGCACTCGAACGCCGCCTGGTGCGACTTGTTCCTCGTCTGGATCCTCACCAGGGTCGACGGCAGGCGGATCCACACCATCGAGGGGAACGTCGACGGCCAGTTCGTCAAGCGGAAGGACCGCGATCAGGACGGCGTCGTCCGCCGTCAAGGCCCGCGCCCAGGGAGAGTCCGAGGCCGGCGCGATTCGCAAGGCGATGCGAGCGGAACGCCGGTACCGAAGCCGGCACCTAGTTCGGTGACTACGAACGTTTCGTGGGTCTGGTTATGCGGCCCTGGGGCGGGACGTCCCCAGCGTTCGCTGCGGACGCGTGCGCGTTCGCGACGTTGGGCGGCCAGCACATCGGTGCGGCGAGGCGTTGTCGTTGCGCCAGCGCAGGCAGGCCTGGAGTTCCCAAGCGAGCACTGTGCAGCCGCCCGAACTGCGCCTCGATCGAACTGGCCTACGAGGCGTGAGCGGGAGTGGGCACAGCTCGAGGTCGTTGCGGGCCGCCCACGCTCTGATCTGCGGGTTCCGTTCGCCGACAGGCCGTCCAGGATGCGTAGATCGAGGCGCCGTCGGGGCGGGCGGCGCGGATGGACTTCAGTGACGCCAGCGTGTTGGCGCCGCTCTTGCGGCGGTCGAAGATAGTGCAGACCAGCGTCGCGACCCACGGCTGCGCCGGGTGGACGTGCCCGTCCTGCCGGACGGGGCGAGCGCTCCGTCGAATCGGCTGGTGCGTGCCTCTTTGGCGTGCCTGAATCTTGAGCATCAAGGACTTGGAGGCCGGTGAGCCGGGCAAGTCGTTGATCAAGTCCGCCGCTAAATCTTAGTGCTAAGATTTTTGGGTCGTGTGCGGAGTGCTCGGCGAGGCTTGCGGGAGGCGACTGTGGCAGGCGGATCCTTCGATGACGAGATCCTGGTGGCGGGCCGGTGGCGCGTCGGCGCGGGCGCGGTGATGGAGACGCGGAACCCCGCCACGGGTGAGGTGCTCGCCCGGCTTCACGGTGCCGGCGCCGGCGATGTCGACGACGCCGTGAGCGGCGCCGCCGAGGCGGCGGCCGATCCGGCGTGGCGGTCCATGCCGCCGCACGAGCGGGCGCGGTACCTCACGGCCATCGCCGACGGCATCGCGGCTCGGGCCGGGGAGCTGGCGGCGCTGCAGACGGCCGACACGGGCAAGTCGATCAACGAGACACGGGCGCTCGTGGCGAGCGCGCAGGGCACGTTCCGCTACTTCGCCGCCGCGCTGGAGACGATGGAGGACGCGCTCACCCCGCCGCGCGGCCCCTACCTGACGATGAGCGTGCATGAGCCGATCGGTGTGGTGGGCGCGATCACGCCGTGGAACTCGCCGATCGCCAGCGACGCTCAGAAGATCGCCCCGGCGCTCGCGGGCGGCAACGGGGTCGTGCTGAAGCCGGCCGAATGGACGCCGCTGGTGTCGCTCGCGCTGGGGCGGCTGATCCTGGAGTCCGGGCTGCCCGCGGGGCTCGTCTCGGTGCTGCCCGGCCCTGGCGCGGTGACGGGGGAGGCGATCGTCCGGCATCCGGGCGTCGGCAAGGTGTCGTTCACCGGCGGGACGGACACGGGCCGCCGGATCGGCGCCGTCGCCGCCGGGAAGGTGATGCCGGTGTCGCTGGAGTTGGGCGGCAAGTCGCCGACGATCGTGTTCCCGGACGCCGACCTCGACCAGGCCGTGGCGGGACTGCTGTTCGGGATCTTCTCCTCGTCCGGGCAGAGCTGCATCGCGGGGTCGCGGGTGTTCGTCCACGCGGACGTCTACGACCGGGTGCTGGACGAACTGGTGCGGCGCACCGAGAGGCTGCGGGTCGGCCCGGGGACGGATCCGGACACGCAGGTGGCCCCGCTGGTCGCGCACGCCCATCGCGACCGCGTCGCCGCGATGGTCGACCGCGCACGGGACGAAGGCGCACGCGTTCTCTGCGGTGGCGGCCCGCCGCGAGGCTCGGCGTACGACGACGGCGCGTACTACCTGCCGACGATCCTGGACGGGCTGCCGAACGGCGCGGCGACCTGCCAGGAGGAGATCTTCGGCCCGGTCCTCGTCGCGCTGCCCTTCTGTGACGAGGACGACCTCGTCGAGCAGGCCAACGACACCGTCTACGGCCTGGCGTGCGGCCTGTGGACCCGCGACTACCGGACGGCATGGCGCGTGGCGCGCCGGATCGAGGCCGGCACGGTGTGGATCAACACCTACAAGCAGTTCAGCATCTCGACGCCGTTCGGCGGCATGAAGCAGAGCGGGATCGGCCGGGAGAAGGGACGCGACGGCATCCTGGCCTACATGCGGCAGAAGAGCGTCTACTGGGGCCTGGACGAGGGGCCGCTGCCGTGGGCGGGGTGACGGCCCGCACGTCGGAGACCGTGCCGGCGGACGGTCAGACCGCGTCCGTCGCGGGCGCGGTCTCGGCGGCCTCCAGCGACCGCTCGAGCCTCCCGAGCAGCCTCGCGAGCTGCTTGCGCTCGGTCTCGGTCAGGCCGGACAGCATCCGGCGCTCGTTGGCGAAGTGCTCTTCGACCACCTGGTCGGTGACGTCCATGCCGAGCGGGGTCAGCCGGGCGTAGACCACGCGCCGGTCCTCGGGGTCGCGCTCTCGGGTGATCAGCCCGGCCTTCTCCAGGCGGTCCAGCCGCAGGGTGACGCCACCGGTGCTGACCAGGGAGATCCCTGCCAGTTCCCCGGCGCTGCGGCGGTAGGGCGGGCCCGAGCGGCGCAGCGTGGCGAGCACGTCGAAGGCCGCCATGGTGATGCCGTGCCGCTCGAAGACCTCGTTCAGGAGCATGGTGTAACGCTGGTAGCCGCGGTGCAGGCGGCCGAACACCGACAGGGCCGAAACGTCCACGTCGGGACGTTCCCGGTGCCACTGATCGATGATCATGTCCACCGCGTCCGGGCGGCCCACGGCCCTGGGTGACATCGTCGCCTTCTTTCTCTGAGCGCTAAGGAAGATCCTAGTTCGCCCGCCGGGCTGCCCCGGCTCCGCCGGGCCACCGGACCCCTTGTCAGTCGACTCTCTTAGCCCTAAGATGATGCGAAACCTTAGACCTAAGAGAAATTCGCCAGTTCACAAGGAGGAAGCCACATGACCGAGGCGAACATCGCGACCGGAGTGGATCTGGAAGAGCTGATCGACTCCTGCATCGCCGGGCGGGAGAGCCGGCACGAGGACTGGGACACCCTGGCCTTCCAGGCCAAGGCCGGCGACGAGTTCCGCCGCGCGCAGATCCGCTACATCGGCTCCGGCGCGACCGGGAACCACGAGACCGACCAGCGGATCCTGCCCGCCGAGCACTTCACCTTCTCCAACATGCGGCTGCCCGCCGGCGCGGTCGGCCCCGAGCACACCCACCACGACGTGGAGGAGGTCTTCTTCGTCCTGGAGGGCGCCCTGGAGGTGACCGTCCACGACGTCGAGGACGGCACCCGGACCGCCACCCGGACCCTCGGGTACCGCGACCTCATCCGGGTGCCCGCCGGGGTGCCGCGCAGCCTGCGCAACGCCGGCGACACCGCCGCGCTGTTCTGCGTGATCATCGGTGCGCGCAAGCCGCAGCTGCCCACCTACCCGGCCACCTCGGCGATGCACGGAATCACCCGGGACTGACATGGCACGGCTGCGGCTGATCCGCTCCACCTGGCTCGCCGAGGGCGTGGTCGAGCTGGTGCTCGCCGATCCGGCCGGCGCGGAGCTGCCGGCCTGGGAGCCCGGGGCGCACCTCACGCTCCACCTGCCGAACGGCATGGCCCGCGAGTACTCGCTGTGCGGGGACCCGGCCGACCGCCGCCGGTACACGGTGGCCGTCCAGCACGACCGGACGTCCCGGGGCGGCAGCGCCTGGGTCCACGAACGGCTACGGGTCGGCGAGCACCTCGAGGTGGACGGGCCCAAGAACAACTTCGCGCTGGAGGACGCCCCCGCCTACGCCCTCGTCGCCGGCGGCATCGGGATCACCCCGATCAAGGCGATGGCGGAGGAGCTGAGCGCCCGCGGAGCCGACTGGCGGCTGCTGTACTGCGGCCGGTCCCGCACGAGCATGGCCTTCGTGGACTCCGTCGGCGCGCTCGGCCCGGCGGTGCTGCACGCCGACGACGCGTCCGGCGGGCTACCAGACCTCGCGGGATTCCTGCGGGACCTGCCGGCGGGCGCCCTCGTCTACTGCTGCGGACCCGAGCCCCTGCTCGCCGCGGTCGAGGCCGCGCTGGACGACCCGTCGCGGCTGCGCGCCGAACGCTTCCGCGCCCCCGAGCCCGCCGACCGGCCCGCGGGCGCACCGCCCGACGAGCCGTTCGACGTGGTCTGCGGGGCGCGGCGCCTGACGGTCCGCCCGGACGCGTCCATCCTGCAGACCCTGCGCGACGGCGGTATCGACGTGCCCTCCTCCTGCGAGGAGGGGATCTGCGGCACCTGCGAGACCCGCGTGCTGGGCGGGATCCCCGACCACCGGGACTTCCTGCTCACCGACGACGAGCGGGCGTCCAACGCCTCGATGCTGCTGTGCGTCTCCCGCTCCCGAACCCCCGAACTAGTCCTCGACCTGTAGGAGGAGGCATGGCCCTGCGGCTCGAGCCGGCACAGGCCCGCAAGCACCCGCTGACCAGCTACGAGAACGCGCTCGCCGACGAGCTGGAAGGCATCTTCGGCGGCGGCGTCCACGACCTCGCCGGGGTGGTGGCGGCGCTCAACGAGACCGGCGTGCGCCCGCCCGACGGCGCCGACTGGACGGCCGCGTCGTTCACGGCCGAGATCGCACGACTGGGAGTGAAGGAATGACCGCGCATCCCTCCGGGAACCCGGCCCTGGACACCGTCGACGGCCTGATCAGGCTGGGCCTGCGCAACCGCTGGTACGCGCTGTGCCGGTCCTCGGACGTCCGCCGCGGCGAGCTGGCCCGCATCGACCGGGCGGGCGAGGAGCTGCTGCTGTGGCGGGACGCCGCGGGAACGGTCCACGTGCAGGAGGACCGGTGCCCGCACCGCGGCGCCCGGCTCTCGCAGGGCGTCCACATGGGCGACCGGATCGCGTGCGGCTACCACGGCCTGCAGATGGACGCGGCCGGCACCATCGTCTCGGTGCCCGGCAGCCCCGGCTGCGCGCTGGAGGGCAAGCGCAAGCTGCGCACCTTCCCGGCCGCCGAGCACGCCGGCGCGGTCTTCGCCTGGTTCGGCGACCCCGAGGACGCCACGCCCGCGCCGCTGGTGTTCCCCGACGAGCTGGTCGACGGCGGCTGGGACAACTTCCTCGCCTACGTCGAGTGGGACGCCCCCTGGATCTACTCGCTCGACAACCTCATGGACCCGATGCACGGCGCGTTCCTGCACCGCAAGTCGCACACCATGGCCGGCGGCAAGCGGGAGGCGGTGTTCCAGGTCCGCGACACCGGGACCGGGTTCGTGTTCGAGAAGACCGACCAGGCCGGCGTGAACTTCGACTGGTCGGAGTGGATCGACACGGCGATGCCGTGGGTGCGCCTGGAGATCCCCTACCCGGCGACCGCGGGCCCCGGCGGGCCGTTCCGCATCGTCTGCACGGCGACGCCGATCAACGAGCACCAGCACGCCGCGTTCTTCTGGCGCTGCCGCAACGTCACCGGCTGGGAGCGCGACGCGTGGCGGTTCCTCTACAAGGCGCGGCTGGAGGCACGGCACTGGGAGGTGCTCGAACAGGACCGCGTCATGGAGGAGGCCATGCCCTCGGACGCCTGGGACCGGGAGAACCTCTACCAGCACGACCTCGCGCTCGTCCGGCTGCGGCGGCTGATCCGCACGGAGGCCGCCCGGCAGCTGAAGGAGCGCGAGGAGCGCACCTCCCCGCGCGACGCCTCGGCCGCGGCCGGCCGCCGTCCGGCCCCGGTGTCCGCGGGACGGGAGGGGTCCTCGTGACCGAGCCGGTCGCCGCGCTGCGCACGCTCCGCTCCGTCGCGCTGCGCACCCCGGACGCCAAGCGGGCGGCCGAGTTCTACGACGAGGTCTGGGGCCTCGACGCCGTCGAGGACGACACCGGCGTCACCTGGCTGCGCGGCAGCGGGCCCGAGCACCACGTCCTGGAGGTCCGCGAGGCGGACCGCAACGGGCTCGGCAAGATCGCGTTCTCGGTGGGCACGCCGCGCGAGGTGGACGAGGCGGCGCGCCGCCTCACCGGCCTCGGCATCGCGCTGGTCGCCGAGCCGGGCCGGCTCGACCAGGCGGGCGGTGGCTACGGGCTGCGGTTCGCCGACCCGGAGAACCGGCTCATCGAGCTGTCCGCCGACGTCGAGGCGGTGCCGCCCGGAGACGCCGGCGGCCGCGGCGCCGTACCGCGCAAGCTGGCGCACGTCGTGCTGAACACCGTGGACATCGACGCCGCGTGCGCGTTCTACACCGCGGTGCTCGGCATGCGGATCTCCGACTGGTCGGAACACCAGATGGCGTTCCTGCGCTGCAACGCCGACCACCACGTCATCGCGTTCAACCAGGCCGAGTGGACGTCGGTGAACCACATGGCGTACGAGATGGCGTCCGTCGACCACTTCATGCGCGGCATCGGGCGGCTGCGGCACCAGGGCGTCACGCCGTTGTGGGGACCCGGGCGCCACGGGCCCGGCAACAACACGTTCTCCTACTTCGCCGACCCGGCCGGGCTCGTCTGCGAGTACACCTCCGAGGTCGCGCAGGTGCAGGAGGACGCGTGGCTGTGCCGCGTGTGGCGGCGCGTCCCGGAGCTGTCGGATCTGTGGGGCACCGCCGGACCACCGTCGAAGGACGTGCGGGCGCACATGGCCGGGATCCCCGACGCCGGCGGATGGTGGGAACGGTGATCGATGTCGCCGTGGTCGGCTGCGGTGCCATCGGCGGAATCGTGGCCCGGGCCCTGCACGCGGGCGAGGTGCCGCACGCCCGGCTCGCCGGCGTGGTCGACCCCAAGGGCGCGGACGGACTGCCCCTGCTCGGCCTCGACGAGGCCGTCGACCGGGCGGACCTGGTGGTGGAGGCGGCGGGCCAGGCGGTGCTGGCCGGCATCGGGCCCCGCGTCGTCGCGTCCGGCACCGACCTGCTGGTGGTGTCGGTCGGCGCCCTCACCGACCAGGCCCTGCTGGACCGGCTCCGCGAGGCGGGCCCGGGGGCGGTACACCTGGCGACCGGCGCTGTCGGCGGGCTGGACCTGCTCCGCTCCGCCGCGCGGATGGCCCCGCTCGACCGCGTCCGGATCGTCACGACCAAGAAGCCGCCGGGTCTCGTCCAGCCGTGGATGGACGACGCCGAGGCCGCGCGGCTGCGCTCGGCCACCGAGGCGGTCGAGGTCCGGCGCGGCCCCGCGCGCGAGATCGCGGCCGCGTTCCCGCGCTCGGCCAACGTCGCCGCGGCCGTCGCGCTGGCGGTGGGCGACTGGGACGCGGTCGAGGCCGTGGTGGTGGCCGACCCGGCGGCCGAGCTGACCTCGCACGTCATCACCGCCGCCGGCGCCGCGGGGGAGTACCGGTTCGAGATCCGCAACCGTCCCTCGCCGGACAACCCCACCACGAGCCAGGTGGTGCCGTACGCGGTCCTGAAGGCGGTCGGCGACCTCGCCGCGCGGACGGGCGGCTTCCGATGATCCACATCGAGCGGCGCGGCGGCGGCGACCCGGTCCTGCTGCTGCACGGCATCGGCGGGTCCGCGGACTCCTTCGCCGACCAGCTCGGCCCCTTCGCGGCCGACCACACGGTCCTCGCCTGGGACGCGCCCGGATACGCCCGCTCCGCCGACCCCGACGGGCCGCCCGGAACGGCCGGCTACGCCAGGGCGGCCGCGGACGCCGTCCGCGCCTGCGGCCCGGCCCACGTGGTGGGCGTCTCCTGGGGCGGGGTGATCGCGACGAGGCTGGCGGCCGACCACCCCGGACTGGTGCGCTCGCTCGTCCTCGCCGACTCCACGCGCGGATCCGGCCGGACGGCCGGGAAGCAGGCCGCGATGCGGGCGCGGCCGGCCGAGCTGGAACGGCTCGGACCGGCCGGGTTCGCGGCGCGGCGCGGGCCCCGGCTCGTCTCCGCGCAGGCGCCCCCCGAACTGGTGCAGCGGGTCGTGACCGCGATGGCGCGGTCGATCAGGACACCCGGCTACGCCTACGCCGCAGCCGCGATGGCCGAGACCGATCACACCTCGCTGCTCGGCGACCTCTCCCTGCCCGTCCTCGTCGTCGTGGGCGAACGCGACGAGGTGACGGGCGTCGAGGAGAGCAGGGCCATCGCGGCGGCCGTCCCGGACGCCCGCCTGGAGATCATCGAGGGCGCCGGGCACCTGGCCAACCAGGAGCGGCCCGAGGAGTTCAACGCCCTCGTCCGCGACTTCTGGAAGGACGTGCCGTGAACGGGAGGCTGGTCGCCGTCACCGGCGCGGGACGCGGCCTCGGGCTGGCGATCGCGCAGGCCCTCGGCGACGCCGGCGCCCGCGTCGTGATCGCCGAGCGCGACGCCGGCCTCGCCGCCGCGGCCGCCGCTCACCTGCGCGACCGCGGCATCGAGGCCCATCGCGTGGACACCGACGTCTCCGATCCCGGCTCGGTCGCGGCGCTCGCCGAGGCGATCGGGCGGCTGGGCCCGCTGCACGGCCTCGTCAACAACGCGGCCCGGGCGGACGGCGTCGGCGGAAAGCCCTTCCACCAGATCGACCCGGGGGAGTGGGACGGCCTGATGGCGGTCAACGTCCGCGGCCCCTGGCTGGTCGCGCGCGCCCTGTGGCCGCACTTCGCCCGCCCCGGCGGACGCATCGTCAACCTGGCGTCGGACGCCGCTCTGTACGGGTCGCCGCGCCTCGCGCACTACGTCACGTCCAAGGGGGCGGTGATCGCGATGACCCGGGCGATGGCCCGGGACGCGGGCGAGGACGGCGTCACCGTCAACGCGGTCGCGCCGGGGCTCACCCTCGGCGAGGCCGCCGAGCGCATCCCCGCCGAGCGGCACGAGCTCTACCGGCGGAACCGGGCGCTGGACCGGGACCAGGAGCCCGGCGACGTCACCGGCGCCGTGCTGTTCCTGCTGTCGGACGCGGCGTCCTACATCACCGGCCAGACGCTCGTCGTCGACGGCGGCTTCGTCTTCAACTGACCATCCCGAGGAACCCATGGATCTTGGACTCGCCGGACGCGCCTACGCCGTCACCGGCGCGAGCTCCGGCGTCGGCCTCGCCACCGCCGCGCTGCTCCTCGCCGACGGCGCGCACGTGGCCGCCTGCGCCCGCGACGCCGGCCGGCTCGCGCGGGCGCTCGAAGGACTGCCCCGCACCCCCGGCGCCCGCCTGCACATCCGCGCCTGCGACGTGCTCGACCCGGAGGAGGTCGAGACGTTCGTCGGCGGCGCCGCCGCCGAGTTCGGCGGGCTGGACGGGCTGGTCAACAATGCCGGGCGCTCGCTCATGGCGCCCGTGGCCGACACGTCCCGCGACCAGTGGCGCGCCGAGTTCGAGCTGAAGATCTTCAGCGTGCTGAACACCGTCCGGGCGGCCGAGCCGCACCTGCGCCGGTCGTCGGCCCCCGCGATCGTCAACGTCAACGCGATCCTGGCCCGCCAGCCGGAGCCCCGGCTCGGCGCGACCTCGGCGGCCCGCGCCGCGCTGCTCAACCTGACCAGGACGCTGTCGGCGGACCTCGCGCCGATCCGCGTCAACTCCGTCTGCCTCGGCCTGATCGACACCGGCCAGTGGCGGCGCCGGTACGAGGCCGCGGGCACGGCGGCGTCCTACGAGGAGTGGTCGGCCGGGATCGCCGCCGACCGCGGCATCGCCCTGGGCCGGTTCGGCACGCCGGGCGAGGTCGCCCACCCGATCGTCGCGCTGCTGTCGCCGCGCGCGTCCTATGTCACCGGATCGTCCATCGACGTCGGCGGAGGGATCTCCCGATATGTCTAATGTCCCAGCGTCCGGCGGCGGAGCACCGGCCGCCAACGGCGGCGACCTGCTCGTCCGGATCCTCCGCGAGAACGGGGTCGACACCGTCTTCGGCGTGGTCAGCGTCCACAACCTGCCTCTGGTGGAGGCGGTGGCCAGGGACCTGCGCTTCGTCGCGGTGCGGCACGAGGCCGCCGCGGTCAACGCGGCCGACGGGCACGCCCGCGCCGGCGGCGGGCTCGGCTGCGCGCTGACCAGCACCGGCACCGGGGCGGGCAACGCCGCCGGCTCGATGATCGAGGCCCTCGCCGCGGGCAGCCGCGTCCTGCACGTCACCGGCAACATCGACAGCGCCCACCTCGGCCAGGGCCGCGGCGTGATCCACGAGACCAAGGACCAGCTCGGAATGCTGGCGGCGGTGTCCAAGCACGCCGCGACCATCCGGTCGGCCGGCACCGCCGCCGACGTGCTGCGGACCGCGATCCGGCACGCCGGCACCCTGCCGTACGGGCCCGCCAGCGTGGAATGGCCCATCGACCTCCAGTACGCACCGCAACAGGACCCCGGCCCGGAGCCGCGGGACCGGGCGGTCCCGCGGCCGCACGCCACCCGGACCGCCGCGGTCGCCGACCGCCTCGCCGCGGCCCGGCGGCCCCTGATCTGGGCGGGCGGCGGTGCCCGCTCGGCGGGCGGCCCGCTGCGGGAGCTCGCCGAGCGGCTCGGCGCACCGGTCCTCACCTCCAACGCGGGCCGCGGCGCCGTCAGCGAGGACCACGAACTCGTCGTCGGGAACTTCGCCGCCGCGCCCGCCGCGCAGCCGCTGCTGGCCGAGGCCGACCTGCTGCTCAGCATCGGCACGCACTTCCGGTCGAACGAGACGCGGCACTACAAGCTGGAACTGCCCGAACAGCACGTCCAGCTCGACGTCGACCCCGCCGCCATCGGCCGCTCGTACCCGGTGACGGACGGGCTGTGCGGCGACGCCGCCGATCTGCTGCCCGCCCTGCTCGACCTGCTCCCGGCCGGAACCGGGCCGACCTCCGAGCCCGGCTGGCGCGAGCGGGCCGTCGCCGCCCGGCGGGCCGCGCGCGAGCGGCTCCGCGCCGACATCGGCCCGTACGCCGCGATCTGCGACGCCCTGCGCGACCAGCTGGACCCGGGCTCCCCGATCGCCCGGGACGTGACCATCCCGTCCAGCCAGTGGGGCAACCGGCTGCTGCCGATCCTCGACCCGGCCACCAACATCTTCCCGCTCGGCGGCGGCATCGGGCAGGGCCTCTCCATGGGCATCGGCGCCGCGCTGGCCCGGCCGGACGTCCCCACCCTCGTCATGGCCGGGGACGGCGGGCTGTCGGTCCACCTCGGCGAGCTGGCGACCCTCGCGCAGGAACGGCCATGGCTGGTGCTCGTGGTCTTCAACGACGGCGGATACGGCGTGCTGCGCAACATGCAGGACGCCCACATGGACCGCCGTTCGGGCGTCGACCTGTTCACCCCCGACTTCGCGGCCGTGGCCCACGCGATGGCCATGCCCTACGCCCTCGTGCAGGACGCCGGCGACTTCGGCGACGCCTTCGCCAAGGCGCTCGCCGCCCGCGAGCCCTGCCTCCTGGAGGTCGACGTGACGGCGCTCGGCCCCACGCCGGTTCCGTTCGTCCCGCCGGTCGCGATCCCAGGACGGCCCTGATGGGCGGGCACCATCTGTCCCACGGGCCGGCCAACCGGGGGCGCCGGGTGCTGCAGACCGCGGCGCCGCTGTTCGTCTGCCGGCCCGCCGGACCGCCGAAGGGCGGCGTGATCGTCCTGCACGACGTGCACGGCATGACCGAGCCCATCGAGCGCGCCTGCCGGCTCCTGGCGCTGGACGGCTGGCTCGCGGTGTCGCCGTACCTGTACTACCAGCGCGGCGGCCCGGCGTTCCCGGACACCGGGCCCGAGACCGTGCCGGAGGCCGCGCGCGCCGAGATGGCCGGGCTGTCACCCGACGACGTGGCCGCGGACATCGCGGCCGCCCACGCCTACCTGACCGCGCGGGCACCGTCCAGACCGGCCGTCGCGGGTCTCGGCGCCGGCGGGCACATCGCCGCCTGGGCCGCCGCTCGGCACGAGGTCACGGCGGCCGCCGCGGTGATCTCCGGCGCCGGCGACCGCGCGCCCTGGCCCGGCGTCCCGCCGCTCGAGGCGTTGATCGCCGAGCGGCGCGCCCCCTGGCTCCTGCTGCCCGGCGGCGCGGACGAGACGTGGCCGGACATCGCCAACTTTCTCCACAGTCATCTGAGCCCTCAATGAATCTACGCATGTAGCTCCGCATTAGTTACACGAGAATCATTGACTCAAAAGATTCTTGCCGCTTAGTGTTTCGGGGCACGGGGGTGTGCGGTGGGTCACGTCCACCGCGCCCGGCCCGCCCGGCCGCGGCACCCGCCGCGACCAGGCAAGATAGGAGCACCCATGACCGTCGTCTCGAACCCGCCCACCGTGGCGTCCATCGCCGCCCGGCTGGAGCGGCTCCCCACCTCGCGCTGGCACGTCAAGGTGCGGACCTTCATCGGCGTCGTCACCTTCTTCGAGGCCTTCGACCAGCTGCTGATCGCCAGCGCGATGCCCGTGCTCATCAAGCAGTGGGGGCTCGGCACCGGCCAGGTCACCTTCGCGATCACCTCCGGATCCGTCGGCATGCTGCTCGGCGCGCTGGCGGCCGGATGGCTCGCCGACAAGGTGGGACGGGTCCGGATGGTCATGCTCGGCGTGCTGGTGACCGGGCTGTCGAGCCTCGCCATCGTCTTCGCGCCCGGCTTCGCGTGGCTCGTCGCGCTGCGCTTCGTCCAGGGCCTCGGCATCGGCGGCGAGGTGCCGGTCGGCGCCACCTACGTCAGCGAGATCACCAAGGCCCGGCACCGCGGCCGGTTCGTGCTGCTCTACGAGCTGGTCTTCCCGGCCGGCCTGCTCATGGCGACGCTCGTCGCCGCCTGGGTGATCCCGCACTGGGGCTGGCGCGCCATGTTCGCCATCGGCGCCGTCCCGGCGCTCATCATGGTCGTCCTGCAGCGCCGCGTCCCGGAGTCCCCCCGCTGGCTCGCCGCCAAGGGACGGCTCGCCGAGGCCGACGCGGTGCTGACCGGGATCGAGACCGAGATCTCCCGCACCAAGGGGCCGCTGCCCGCCCCCGCGCCGGGCGACGCCGCCGGCGGGCCGGAGCCGCGCGGCACCCTGGCCGACCTGTTCCGCGGGATCTACCTGCGCCGGACCGTCGTCGTGTCGGCCCTGTGGTTCTTCGGCTACTTCGTCAACTACGGCATCACCGCCTGGCTGCCGGCCCTGTACGTCAAGGTCTTCCACTTGGACCTGGACACCGCGCTGCGCTACAACCTCATCACCAACGCGGTCGGCTTCCTCGGCTGCCTGGTCGTGGCCCTGACCATCGACCGGATCGGGCGACGTCCCGCGCTGGCCTTCGGGCTGGCCGGCTCCGCCGCCGCCCTCGGCACCCTCGCCGTCCTCGGCGCCTCGTCCGGCTCCCAGGTGATGCTCTGGGCCTCGCTGGCGGCGTTCTTCGTCTTCGCCACCAACGTCACGCTCTACCTCTACACCCCGGAACTGTTCCCGACCCGCAGCCGTGCCCTCGGCTGCTCCACGGGCGGTGTGTTCAACCGCCTTGGGGTCATCCTCGGGCCGATCGTCGTCGGCCGCATCATCGACCACGGCGGCAGCAACGCGACCGTGTTCGGCGTGCTGGGCGCGGTCGCTCTGATCGGCGCGCTGACGGCCCTGCTCGCGACCGAGACCCGCGGCAAGACCCTGGAACAGCTCTCCCCGGGACGGCACCGCGCCAACTGACACACCCCCGGCGACCCGGAGTGGGGGGGGGGGGCGCGGCGGCCGGCCGCCCCGCGGGCGCCCGCGACCCCGCAGTCCAACCACAGGACACAGACCACAAAATAGAAGCGCTACCCCAA
>NZ_JBEZJL010000147.1:0-12958 GCF_040651755.1 Actinomadura sp. NPDC048394
CCCTCCGCGCGGGCGGGGCCTTCGGTCGCGCCCGGCGTTGCGGGGGCTGTCCGGCGGTGCCGGGCCCCACCCTTTGTGCGTCCAGGGCACGTCGCCTACCCGCCCGGGCGAGCACGCCAATGCCAGTCGGGGCCGTCTCCTACTCGCGCTGAAGTGTCGGCCGAATGAGGAGCTCATTCACCGTGACATGCGAAGGCCTCTCCAACGAATAGAGGATCGCAGATGCCACGTCCTCGGGGCTGAGCACTTCAAACGAGCCGTAGTGCTCCTTGACCTGCTCCCGGACCCGGTCGTGGGTGATGTGGTCGGCGATCTCCGTGGTCGCGATCCCGGGCTCGATGACCATCACACGAACTCCATGCTTGAGCGCCTCCTGACGTAGCGCCTCACTGAACCCGTTCACCGCCCACTTGGTCGCGGTGTAGACGGCCGTACCCGCTTCCGCTCGTCGTGCGGCGACGGAAGAGATCTGCACGATGTCGCCAGCACCGCGCCCGGCCATCAGCCGGAGCGCGGCCCTGCTCAGGTACATGAGCCCGAGGACGTTCGTCTCGACCATCCGCCGCCAGTCCGCAGTATCCGCACTCAGCACCGGGCCCAACATCATCACCCCGGCATTGTTGATCAGGATGTCGGGAACTCCGAACTCCTGAGTGGTCCGCTCCACCGCCTCCTCGCAACTCTCCTCGCTGGCGACATCGAGGGGGACGGGAAGCAGCACAGCGCCCTCGGCGGCGAGCGTGTCACGGAGAGCTTCAAGCCGATCGGCCCGGCGGGCGGCCGCCGCGACCGCCACTCCCTCCCGCGCGAGAGCGGCGGCCGTCGCAGCCCCGATCCCCGACGAAGCTCCGGTGACCAGTGCCACCTTCCCCTTGAACCGTTCGCGCACCGAACTCTCCTCGCTTCCGTGGTTTCGGTCACTGGGGAGGGCGACGAAAGCAGTGCACGCCCGGGCCCGGACCAGCGTTCGACGCCCACTCCCACCCCACATGGTTTACTAGGTTATCTATTACAGGAGGAGCGAATGAGCGAAGGTCCGCTGTCAGGCGTCCGGATCATCGAGCTGGAAGGGCTCGGCCCCGTGCCGATGGCCGCGACGCTGCTGGCCGAACTGGGCGCCGATGTCGTGCGTGTGGACCGTCCGAAGGCCCCTGCGTTCGAGGACGTGCTGGACCGCGGGCGACGATCAGTCGTGGTCGACCTCAAGCACCCGAAGGGTCCGGAGACGGTGCTGAGGCTGATCGAGAAGGCCGACGTCCTGCTGGAGGGCATGCGCCCTGGCGTGACCGAACGGCTCGGCATCGGACCGGAGCCCGCCCTGGCACGCAACCCCGCCCTCGTGTACGCACGGATGACGGGCTGGGGACAGGACGGGCCGCGAGCGCACACGGCGGGGCACGACCTCAACTACATCGCCTTGACCGGCGTGCTCGCCGCCATCGGGCCGGCCGCGGGGCCGCCGACGATACCGCTGAACCTGGTAGGAGACTTCGGCGGCGGTTCGCTCTACCTGGTAGTGGGGGTGCTCGCGGCGCTGAGCGCTGCACGGTCTACCGGCCGCGGCCAAGTAGTCGACGCAGCCATCGTCGACGGCGCCACCCATCTGGCCTCCATGATCTGGGCCGAGCGGGAGAAGAACGGCTGGACCGACGGTCGTGCCGAGAACCTCTTGGACGGAGGGGCCCCCTTCTACTCGATCTACGAGACCGCCGACGGGAAGTGGTTCACCGTTGGCGCGTTGGAACCCCAGTTCTTCAGCGAACTCGTCCGCCTTCTGGAGCTCCCCGAGTGGGAGGACGCACAGTGGGAGCGGGACCGCTGGCCGGAGATGCGCGCTGCCTTCACGGATCGCTTCGCGACCAGGACACGCGCCGAGTGGGAGCGCCACTTCGACGGCAGCGACGCCTGCACCGCGCCTGTTCTCACCTGGGGCGAAGCGCCTCATGACCCCCAACTCGCAGGACGCTCAACGCACCACTTCCGCGACGGGGCGACTGCCCCCTCGCCAGCGCCGCGCTTCTCGGCCACCCCGACCTCGCCGGCGCCCTTCCTCGGCGCTCGTGGCACCAACACCGCAGCCGTGCTCGCTGACTGGTCCGTCCACGAAGCCGACGACCTGCTCTCCTCCGGCGCGGCGATCCAAGCGGGGTGACACCGACGGCGGGGCCCAGGTGCGGGCCCCGCCGTCGTCTCGCCCTTGGTCACGTCCCGCGGAGGAGGACCTTGCGGGCGATGGCGAACTTGTGCACTTCCGTGGGCCCGTCGTAGAGCCGGAACGCCCGCATGTCTCGGAAGATCATCGCAACCGGAGTGTCGTCCGAAACGCCGAAGCCGCCGAGCACCTGGACGCAACGGTCGGCGACCTTGAACAGCTCCTCGGACACCATGGCCTTGACCATGGAGCTCTCGTGACGGCCCTTGGCCCCGTTGTCGAGCTGCCAGGAGGCCCACCAGATCGCCAGTCGGCACTGCTGGAGCGCGATCTCGTTGTCCGCGAGAAGGAACCCCACGCCCTGGTGCTCACCGATGGGCTTTCCGAACGCGGTCCGCGCCCGTGCATGCTCGGTGGCGATGGCCTGGGCACGCTCAGCCGCGCCCAGCCAGCGCATGCAGTGCGTGAGCCGGGCCGGCACCAGCCGGAGCTGGGCGTATCGGAGGGCCTGCCCCACCTCGCCGAGCACGTTGGCGGCCGGGATCCGAAGATCCTTCAGCACGACGACGCCGTGGCCCTCGACGTAGTTCCGGTCCATGGTGGACATGACACGTTCGATCTCGATGCCGGCGGTCTCCCCCTCACAGAGGAACAGCGTCGGTCCACCGGGACCGTGGGCACCGGACTCGACCCTGGCCATGATGATCCATGTGCCGGCTCCGTTCGCCCCGGTGATGAGCCACTTCCTTCCGTTGATGACGTAGTCGGACCCGTCGAAGACGGCCGTCGTCGAAAGCTGATCTGGATCCGAGCCGGCACCTCCCGGTTCGGTCATGGCGAACACCGAGCGGTGCCTGCCGTCGATCACGGGCTTCAGGAACGTCTCGATCTGCTCGTCGTTGGCGATCCTCGACAGCAGGAACATGTTGCCCTCATCGGGAGCCGCGCAGTTGAGGGCGACCGGGCCCAGAGTGGACCAGCCGGCGGCCTCGTACAGCACCGCCTGCTCGACGTGCGACGGCTCCATACCGCCGAAGCGCCGCTGCGCCTGGAAGGTCAGCAACCCGGCCTTTTTCGCGCGCTCGACGAGTTCCTGCCGCAGCGCGTCGTTAGGACCGTGCTGAGTCAGCCGAGGATCGGTCTCGTAGGGCAGGACCTCCTCGACCACGAAGGTCCTGATCCGGTCGCGACGCTCGGCGAGGTCCTCGGGTATCGCAAAATCGATCATGATTCTCCGTTCATCAGTGCATGGGCGCGGTCCACGAGCAGCAGCGCGGTCGTATGCAGTTCAGCCCCGGTCTTCGGGTCGGCGAGGCCCGCCCGAGCCCGCGCATCCGTTCCCTCGAGGATGATCGCGAGCTTGTAGCAGGCCAGGACGGTGTACCAGGGAAGATCGGACAGATCTCGGCTGGAACGGCCTGCGTACCGTTCGGTCAGTTCACCGGGCGTGGCCAGCCCGTCGCTGCGCAAGAAGGGGCCACCGAATACCCCCGGCGCTCCGGGTAGCCGCCACGTGGCCAGCAGCCAGCCGAGATCCAGGAGGGGAGCACCGATCGTGCACATCTCCCAATCGATGATCGCCGCAACGTTCGGACTCTCTCGCGAGAAGAGCACATTGGCGGAGTGGTAGTCACCGTGCATGATCCCCGGGACGTACTTCGCGGGCTGCTTCGCCTCCAGCCAGCGGCCGACCTCCTCGACCCCCGGCAGCCCGTCGCCCCCTCCGAGCGACCGGTAGGACTCGAGTTCCCGCCGCCATCGCGGTACCTGTCGTTCGAGGAATCCCTCGGGCTTCCCGAAGTCCGCCAGCCCGACTTCGACATGGTCCACTGCGCCGAGTTCGGCCAAGGCGTCGACGATGCCCAGGCCCATCCGGTGGCGGAGCGCACTGTCGTCGGCGAACGGTGCGGGCAGCTCGACCCCGGCGTTGAATCCGTCGATCGGCTCCATGAGGTAGAACACCGAGCCGTCGAGAATCTCGGGGTCGTCGCATCCGGCGATCCAGCGTGGATGCGGTACCGCGGTCCTGGCGAGCGCCCGCAGCACCCGCTGCTCGCGCAGGATCGAGGCGTTGCTTCCCGCCCGCGGATGCAGAGGCCCGCGCCTGAGGACGAACTCCCGCCCGTCATGGACGATGCGAGCCATGACGTTCTGCGTTCCGCCGAGGAGCGGCTCCACCTTGGCGATAGGCCCCTTACCTAAGCCGGTGCGGACCATCCACGCCTCGACTGCACGAAGATCCACACCCGCGAACGTCCCGCCCATCCACACCCCTCCTGCACCGCCACGCGGATGTCATGCGAGCAACATCCACTCCAGGTTATCTTAAATAACTTAGATAACCTAGTATGACTCCTGGCGTACAACTGCCGAAGGGGCCGATGGAAGGCCAACCTTCCACTGACGCGTGGTTTCGCTACCGGACCTCCGCCAGGCCAGGCCCGGACTCACGAGCCTGCCGAGCGGAGCCTCAGTCGAGGCGTCCGCCGAGGCCGCCTCTTGGAGCGATCTCGCCGATGCGGGAGGATCTTCAGCGGCGAGGTTGAGGTCCACGACGGCGGTGTTCTCCGTCATCAGCTCCCTTGAGAACAACACCAGAGGCTCCTGACAGTGCGGTTGTCTGGTCGACTTCGCATCCACCAGGGGGCTCACCGCGTCGCCGGCCAGGTCCACCTACCGCCACCACCCCGTGACCAGCGCGATCAAGGTGGACAAGGCTCACTGCTCCACCAGGAGGCTCCCTGCAGTCTGGGTTCTGGTTTCACTGCGACGAAGGCGACGCTATGGCGGGCGCGGGTGAGGGCCACATAGAACTTGGCCAGGTCGCCGGCCTGCGCGGGGTCGCGCTTGGCGAGGTAGGTCTTCATCGGTGCGGTGGGGAAGATCAGGACACGGTCGAACGTCTGCCCCTTGGACTGTCCGAAGTTCATCGCCGTCAGCCCCTGCGTATCGGTCCTGCGGCTGTGTCTCAAAACGGTCGGCTGGTATCGCTCGACGTAGGCGGTCACCTCTGCCGGCCTAATGTAGAAGATGCCATCGTGGCCGGTAAGGTCGTTGTTCTTGGAAAGGGTGCGGGGCAGGTCGGGGTAGAGGGCGTCGGCGAAGTCGCAGATCTGCTGGTTGCAGCGGTAGCTGGTGGTGTGTTCCTCGACGAAGCAGCGGTCGGTGCGTTCTTTGAACCAGTCGGTGATGCCACCGCGCCGGTACCTGCGGTTCCTGTTGGAGTCGTTGGCCGAGTACGTGCCCTGGCGTGGGTCACCGACGAGGGTCACGGCGATGGGTGAGGCGAACAGCAGGTCCAGGAGTTCAAGGTCGTAGCCGGCCAGGTCTTGTACTTCGTCGATGTAGATGTGGTCGTAGATCCCTGCGAGTCGGTTGACGACCAGCCCGCCGGAGGCGGTGTTGGCAGTGCAGACCAGGTCCGAGAGTTTGTCTCGGTAGACGTCCTTGTTGGAGTCCAGGTAGTAGCGCTCGGAATCGCTCTTGGGGACTCTGCGGTTGTCTCTGTCGAAGTGCAGGGAACCGATCAGGCCGACTTCGCCGAACACCGCCTCTTGGTAGGGGCGTGCACATTCGTTGAGCAGAAACGTCAGCCAGCCACGGGCGTCGACGTGAGCGGGTGGGACTCCGTGCTCGATGCTGAGGCGGCTGCGCAGTTCGGTGAGGTTCTCGGTGGTATAGGTGGTGACTAGGGAATGCTGGTGGGGGTCGGCCAGGACCTGGTCGACGATGTGCTGCGTCTTGCGGGAGCCTGCGGCGGCGATGATCGCCCGGTTGTTATGCGACCGCATCGCGGATGTACTCCGGCATGGTGACGGGGAGCCCGGTTTCGAAGATCGCCAGCGCGCAGGTGGTCTTGTTGTTCTTCATGTGCGTGGCCAGTTCCTCATCGGTCATGCTGCCGCTAAGACCGAGGATCTGCTTCATCCGGTCGGCGCCGTTGGCCTTCACCATCTGGGGTTCCAGTGTCGGGCAACTGGTGTCGTCGCTCACGCACACAGTGACGTTGTCGTATGTTGTGTAGGCCGCGTATCGGGAGCGGACGATGGTGCCGTCTTCTGCGTCGTTGTCGGTGACCACGGTGACTTGGATGTCGGGCAGGCGGGCCGCGATGTCCAGGAAGCGTTTGAAGGTCAGGCCGCGGGCATTGATGACATCGATCCCGTCGTCGATGGGCATCCTGCCGTCGTGGGCGTCATGGTAGGCGCGCTGGACCACGAGTTCGTCGGAGGGGCCCTCGACCAGGATGGCGCGCCGGGCCAGCACGAGGCGCAGCGTGTCGTAACCTGACAGCTTGCGGAAGTAGTCCTGCGTGCCGGCGGGAAGGTCGGCCAGGCCGAAGCCGCTGGCGCCGGTGAGCAGGACGAGCCGGTCAAGCCCGAGTTTGTTCAGCACGAACGAGCTGTGGGTGGTGATAAACACTTGCTGCTCGGCGCACCGGTCACCGATCTTCTTGACCAGCCTGCCCAGGTTAGTGAATGACAGATGGTTCTCCGGCTCCTCCACCAGGACGACGCGGGTCTCTTCTTCGCGCCGGTCCAGCGCCAGCAGGATCTTCAGGGTGCTCTGCTCACCTTTTCCCGCGTAGTGATAGGGCAGGTCGTCCAGGTGCGGGACGATGCCGTTCTCCCAGCGCGCCCTGTGGGAGACGTCGATCCCGAGGGTGAGTTCGCGGTCACTGACGTCACTGGGTGCTGCACGCAGACGCTCGTTGATCTTGACAATGGAGGAGTTGGCGGAGAACTGCTCGCGCAGGCCCCGATAGGCGCGCGCGAGCCGTACCCGCTCTTCGGGGGAGAGGTTGGCACTGAGGATCCCGTCCAGGTAGAAGTCCACGCCGCTTTGCAGATGGATGGCGGATGCATCGATCAGCGCCGTGCTTCCCGGGATGCTCCGAGCCGTGATTCTATTGCCTGCGAAGTCAAGCCAATCGACCTTGTAGTACTCAGTCGGCACCAGCCGCACCTGATCCGGCTCCTTGAGGAACTCCTCGTACTCGTGACGGTAATCCTCATTCAGCGTGACCCGGATCCGCACACCCGGATCGTTGCTCTTCAGCAGGTTGTTGGTACCGCACAGTCGATTGACCTCAGGCTGGTCGCTCTTGGCCAGGAACAAATCGATGAGGATCTCCGGCGGCGCAGGCTTCCCTCCTGCACGCACCGCGGTCAGGTACTCAGCTACCGCTCCCCCGTTGAACAGATAGGGAGAGAGCTCCTGAGCCATCTGCCTACCGTGCAGGCGCCCGGTCATAGCCAGGCCGACTGCCTCGATCAAGGTCGACTTCCCCGCGGCGTTGTCGCCGACCAGGATGTTCATCTCGGAATTGAAGGCGAGCTCGAAGTCCCGGAACACCCGATAGTTTTTGATCACGATACGCGACAGCACACGCGCCCCCAGTCGATGAACCTCGTGTCAGATGCACCGTTTGCGCGCTGGGGAACGATGGCAGCACACGACCACGGCGAGATCATGTGGCGGTGGAGCATGCCTATCACCATGCAGCGACACCAAGCAAACCTATAACCAACAACCACCCAAGTTGACTAGTCCGACATGAATACAATCATGGGCATTCCGAACCAGTGGATATAGACAGTCCCACCATCCCCCGGCGCCTTTGGCAACCCCGGAGGACACCGCAAAGGCCAAGGAGGCCACTGCGGCCACAGTGAGCCGAGCCCCTGCCACCAAGGGGAGGAGCCTTGCGACTCCTCCTCTCCACCGTTCCACCGGACGCCCTCCCGAACCGGCAGGAATCCCGTCGCAGCCCCAGAGATCAGGTGACGAGCTTTGCCCACCGTGGACGACTCCCCCGAGCAGACCTCCGGCCGCCCCAGACACCGCGAAGCCGGAAGAAGTCGCAGACTCCGAGCAGCCGGCGAACGGTAGGCTGCGCGCCCTCTCCCAGTCCTGCGCCCGCCCGGCCACGACACCGTGAGCAAGTGCTTCGCCTCCGGCCTCGCCGTGCTGGACACCAACGCGCTGTTCGGCACCTACCGCCTCAACGGCCGCGGTCGGAAGGAGTTCCTCGACAACCGCCACACCGTCGTGAAGGAGTACGCCTCGGCGGTCGAGACGTTCCGCGAGAGCGTCGAGAAGGCCAAGCGCCGTCAGGTTCAGGTGCTCCTGATCATTAACGACAAGGAGGAGGACTGGATACACATCAGGGGACCGGCGTTTCGGCGCTCGCTCCGAGCTGCAGAAGACTATGCGGGCAGCTATCGGCGGAGGCTGGACGACGTGCAGGATGGTGCACAGGTCAAGCGGCCGGCTTCCCGCTCGCCAAAACCACCCGCGTTCGCCCCTGACCGGGCGCTACGGTCGCGAGTCCGGGTGACCAGTGCTTCGGTGGAGCGCCGACGTGCCGTGGTGCCGACGCGGGCCGGCATCGGCCTTCCCTTGCCGGTGCCGTTCGACCAACGCAGTGTGTGGGCCCGATAGCGAAGAGACCCAATCGAAGCGAGCGCCTCCGCGGATGTACACAGCTCCCGCTCCGACCACATCCGGTCGATGTGTGGTTGGAAGTCATGAGGCGCGGAACAATCAGGAATCCCTTCGTGGGCGACATATCAATGTCAGGCGACGGAGCTCTACAATCCGATAGGAACGCGACCATCTGTGCATGGATCTCCCTTCTCCTGCCGGGGGGTATTTACGTATAGTGTCATGGTCCGGAGACCGGAGGCTTCGGCGTGCAGCAACGTGCGGCTTCAACCTGGAGAGTGAGTCATGACCGACCCGCTGTCGTTCCCCTTCCTTGAGGGCGCAGCCCTGAGTGGCGCAGTCACGTTTATGTACAATCGGGTCAGTGCCGCACTGGACCGCAGGGCCGGACGCAGCAGCACTGGTCAACAAGAGGAAGCGGGTAGTGAAACCAGTCAGTTGACGCCTCACACGGAACGCATGAACGAAGACCGCGTACGGCGTTTCGTCGAGTACGCAACTTGGCTGCGGGGCTTGGAGCAGAACGAGCATTTGAACGGGAGCGACCACGACCTACGGCGCTTCCTCGGCCGCATACGCGAAGAACTGGAGGAGGTTTACGGCATGGGCTTTGCCTTCGGTCCCGGTGAAAAGCGGAAGCCCCGGGGCAGCGGAGCCGTCGTCGACGTGTTCCAGACCGCCGAAACCGTGGACGGGCATCTGCGCGGGGTGCGTGCACGGGGAGTTGCGGAGAATGCCGACGTCCGAATCATTCAAGGGCTGGGGAACGTCGGCAACGGAGCAGAGGCAACCGGCCTGGAGATTGATGGAACGATCGGCTGATCCGCATGTCTGACAACAGTGGCCCGCCTCAGCAGGGATGGCCGGAGGGTCAGTCGACCGGTCGCCGCTGGCCTCGTCGAAGGGACTGGCAGGGCTCCGAGACCGAAGACGGGCAGGGCGAGGACGCCGAAGGGAGCAGTGTCTCCGCCGCTGGCCCGCCACTCGGACCGGGCACGGCACCGGCGCCGAGTGGGTTCGAACCGGCACCAGAGACCGATTTCTCCGCTTGGGCACCAGCCACAACTCCTCCAGGGGCGGAGGCCGTAGGCGCAGCGTCTCCGCCGCCGGAGACGGACCCTGGCGATCATGCCGCCAATCCCCTCGGGGAGAACCTCCCTCCTCAGGGCACCGGGGACGAGAACCTAGACGCGGTGTTCGACCAGTCCGGTCTCGACGAGCGCATCCGGAAGACGCTGACCGGCATCCGGCAGAGCGCATTGCTGAACTATGGCGAGATCAACGCGATCAAGGTCGTGCACGGAAGCCTGCTCGACCACACCGAGATCAGGCCGGAGTACCTGCAGGCAGTCCAGCGGATCTTCGCTCCGCCAGCCGAGTTCCCATCGTTGCTCGGGCGGCTCCGACAGCCCGGCTCGGTGCTGGTGCTCAACCAGGGCCCCGAACACGGTCGGACCATCACCGCTCACGCGACGCTGGCCGCGCTGCTCCATGCACGGCTCATCGTGGAGGCGCACACCATACCCTTCGGAGGCTCCACCGAATTCCGTCTCGATCGACTGCCTGCGAAGGAGCGTCTCGGGTTCGTCCTCGAGCTGCCAGAAGACGATCCGGAGACGGGCCCCCGGGTATCCGAAGGCTTCGGGAGCAAGATCGCTGCTCTGTCAGAGGTCCTGCGGCGGCGCGACTGCCGATTGATCGTCCTGACGCGGCCTCAGCAATGGCACCGTGTCGGCAGACTCGGCGTGGACGACCGTGCCCTCGGCCACTCCTTCACTAACGCGCCACCACACGCCATCGCCGAACGCTGGCTTGCCGCCTCCGGCCTGGGTTCCCGGGCGGGCCGGTGGGTCGAGGAACCTAAGATCGCCGCGCGACTCAAGCGGTCCGCACCGCTGGACGTCCTTGAGATAGTCGATCGCATCGTCAGCGTCCACACTGCAGCCCTCGCCCGGGTCGCCGCAGCGCCGCGCCGTGCTGACGGGGCGCCAGCCGAACCCGTGGACGAATTTCCCGATCAAGTCGCCGCGGTCGTGGCGGCGTGTGACGACTGGCGTGAGGACCTGCTCGCATGGCACGTGCAGGAAGGGCGATCGAGCTTCGAACGCGACTTTCTGGTCGCTGCCTCAGTTCTTCGTAACGCACCGATCGGCCACATCTACGAGCGGGCCGTGGCCCTGGGCCACCAACTCGACCCGCAATGCGACACGCGCGCGGCAGGGCAGGCCGCTCCTGGCATCATCGAACTCGTCGCGTCGATCAAGGCAAAGGTCACCAAGGAGGAGACCATCGCCTTCGACCGGCCTGCCTGGGACGACGCCGCACTGGAGTATTTCTGGCTCGACCGTCCACTGGCCCGGATCCCGTTCTGTGAGTGGCTGGCCAGGGTCCCCGGAGCCGAAGCGCGTGAGGCCATGGAGAACATCTCGACAGCAGAAAGGCAACGGCTCGCCGAACGCATCACCTCCTTTGCCCTGCGCTGGGCCGTTCGCCACCAACGCCCCGTTCCTCTGGAGAAGCTCGCAACCGCCTGGTACGCGGTACGCGATCAGCGCGGCCAGCAGTTCTTCCCGATACTGATCGATGCGATCGATGCGGCATCAGTCGATTCGCCAAGCTCCAAGTACCTTCACACGATGCTGCTCAAGTGGTCCAGACAGGAGGCGCCCGCGCTGCGAGCAGTCGTCGCGGCCGTGTGCGCACGGGAGTTCGGCAGGGCGCACACGGGCAAAGCTCTGGTCCGTCTCAGTCATGTCGGTCGTTCCCAGGACGCTTCGGTGGCCGACGCCCTCCGCGACGCGGTCCGCAGCCTCTGGGCGGACCCGTCCGTGCGGACGACGTTGTTCAACGAGGTCGTCGGCTGGTGCGCCGTCACGGAAGGGAGCACGCTGCCCGGTCAGCGCGCCTTTCTGGTCATCGCGCAGGCTCCCTCCGAGGGCGGCGACGAGGCACCGGTGCTGCTGACCGGCCAAGACGGAGACTTCGCCCCCAAGCACGAGGACATGGCCACATGCTGGGGAGTCCTGCTCGACGCCGCCCCAGAGCGCGGCCCGGCCGGCGAAGTGGAACAGACCATGCGATCGTGGTTCGAGACCGCGGCGCGGTACCAGCAGTTAGCGCCCCTTGTCCTCGACACCTTCCAACTGGCCGCCCGCGGTCCAGACGGCGCGTCGTCCAGCAAACGCCGAGACCTGTTGCGCAAGCACGCGAGCACCTGGCGCGATGAAGCCGCTCCGGACCTGGACGCTCGGGAGAAGGTGTACAACGGGCTCACGAGGCGACTGGATCGCAACCTGACGCACCCCGGTGAGCGTGTCGGCGTGGGCTCCGAGGCATGAGAGGACGGAAACCCGTCCGCGGACGGGACGATCAGCACACCGGATCGGCCGACGGCGGATGGACGGCACTGGCCACCTACATCTATCCCGATCGTCTCCGCAGCCGCCACGAAGGGCTGTTCTTCGACGCCAAAATTCAGGTGACGTGGCGACGCCGATTTGCGGCTGCCCCCGTAGGGGCTCACTGGCGTGCCGCAGATCTCGTGAACAGGGCGATTGAGGCAGAGGCTCCGTCCATGAGCGTACTGCGCGTTTCGGCAGCCGAGCATCGCCTCGCCGCCGCTCTCGCCGGGAGGTTCCCCTGCGTTTACGAAGGACTAGAGGTCGTAGCAGTAAGTGTCGACCTCGCCGTGGACGAGGCCACCGAACGATCCGCTAAAAGCATCGAGCGACAACTCTACGACATGGAATTGGATGAACTGGCCCGCAGGCAAGCCAAAGCCCGTGCTGACTTCATCCGGAGCGAGGTCTTGCGCGACCCGGCCAACGCGCGGATCTACGCGCTGGCAAGCTCGTCGGACGCGGAGGGAAGACTGGGAAACCTCGGCCAGGTCGAAAGGCTCCTCGACGAGGTTCGGTGGTGGGATCCGGAGTCGCGCTGGATCACCACGGCGCGCCTCCTTCAGACGTTCGCGGAGCGGCTGTCGGACACCCAGCAGAGGGATCTACTTCTCGTGTTGAGGCAAGGCCTGGTCGCGCTCGGCGACCAGCGCCAAGTCGAGCAGTTCGACATCCTCCACCACACGGGTCCCCCTCAGCCAGACCCCCCAATGCACCGTTGACCATTCGCGACGCCGGAGCGCCCTGGGGCCAACTCTGGTTCAACCGCCGACGCGGTCTTCGCGGAGGTCCAGCCGCAGCGCCTCGTCGCCGATCCTCGTGGTGATCGTGGAGACGGTCGCGGGCGCTGTCACTGTGGCTTTGGATCTTAGAGGTCGTTTCATTTGGGGCGATCAGTAGGATCCTGCCGTGTCGATGGTGGAGCGTCTGGTTCCTGATGAGTTGTGGGAGTTGTTCGAAC
>NZ_JBEZJL010000148.1:0-1893 GCF_040651755.1 Actinomadura sp. NPDC048394
AATTTAGTCCTAGAGCACATCCCAGGTGTCCACACCCAACCACCGCCCGGCCGACCCCCCCGGCCGCCCCCCCCCCCCCCCCGCCGCCCCCCCCCCCCCCCCCGGCGCCGGTGGCGAGGAAGGAGCGGCGGGAGGGACCATCGCGGCGAGGGCTCATGACCGCACAGCGTGGGCCGCGCGGGTAACGGGACGACCGCGATCACGCGTCCGCCCGGTAACGAACATGAAAGACATTCACATGAGTTTCGGCGGCGCGCCCGGGGCGGGCGTTTACCGGACCGAACGGGTTTCGTATGTTGAGCCTGCAACGAAGAAGGCCCGTTCCCTGCCGGAGGAAGCCCGTGGACCACGTCAAGCAGTTCTACATCGGCGGCCAGTGGGTCGCGCCCCGCACCGACACGACCCTCGAGGTCATCAACCCGGCCACGGAACAGCCGATCACCTCCATCGCCATGGGCGGCGCCGACGACGTGGACGCCGCCGTCGCCGCGGCGAAGGAGGCGTTCGAGACGTTCTCCCAGACCACCAAGCAGGAGCGGCTCGACCTGCTCGACGCCGTCATCGCCGTCTACAGCCGGCGGATGGAGGAGCTGGCCGACGTCATCAGCCAGGAGATGGGCGCGCCCCTCTCGCTGGCGCGGGCCGCGCAGGCCGTCGCCGGCCTCGGCCACCTCGGCACCGCGCGCGCCGTGCTCGCCGACTTCGAGTTCGAGCGCCCGCTCGGCGGCACCCTGGTCGCCCGCGAGCCCGTCGGGGTCTGCGGGCTCATCACCCCGTGGAACTGGCCGCTGAACCAGATCGCCTGCAAGGTCGGCCCGGCCCTCGCGACCGGCTGCACGATGGTGCTCAAGCCGTCGGAGGTCGCGCCGCTGAACGCGATCCTGTTCGCCGAGATCCTCGACGAGGCGGGCGTCCCCGCGGGCGTGTTCAACCTGGTCAACGGCGACGGCCTCGGCGTCGGCGCGCCGCTGTCGGCGCACCCGGACGTCGACATGGTGTCGTTCACCGGGTCCACCCGCGCCGGCATCGAGGTGGCCCGGGCCGCGGCCCCGACCGTCAAGCGGGTCGCGCAGGAGCTCGGCGGCAAGTCCGCCAACATCATCCTGGACGACGCCGACCTCAAGGCGGTCATCACCCGGGACGTCGGCAACATGTGCACCAACTCGGGCCAGTCGTGCAACGCCCCGAGCCGGATGCTCGTCCCGGCCGCGCGCATGGACGAGGCCGCCGCCATCGCCGCGGAGGCCGCCCGCGACATCGTCGTCGGCGACCCGCGCGAGGAGACCACGCGGATCGGCCCGGTGGTGTCGGCCACCCAGTACGGCCGCATCCAGCAGCTCATCGAGAAGGGCATCGGCGAGGGCGCCAAGCTGGAGGTCGGCGGCCCCGGCAAGCCCGAGGGCCTGGAGACCGGCTACTTCGTCCGCCCGACGGTGTTCTCGCACGTCTCCAACGAGATGACGATCGCCCGCGAGGAGATCTTCGGGCCGGTGCTCGTGCTGATCGGCTACGAGGACGACGACGACGCGGTCCGCATCGCCAACGACACCCTCTACGGCCTGTCCGGCTACATCTCCGGCAGCGCCGACCGCGCCAAGGCGGTGGCCCGCCGCCTGCGCACCGGCAACGTCCACCTCAACGGCGCAGGCCCCGACTTCAACGCCCCGTTCGGCGGCTACCGCCAGTCGGGCAACGGGCGCGAGTGGGGCGCGCTCGGCTTCGAGGAGTACCTCGAGACCAAGGCCATCATGGGCTACAACGCCTAGCCCGGAGACCGGTGCCCGCCGCGGCGGGCACCCGCGAACCAGGTGACCCGTACATACGGGACAGGTTCGGGTCGGCGTAAGCGCCGGCCGCCTGGTCGTCCAGCGGGCTGTGGCCCGCCCGCGTGAG
>NZ_JBEZJL010000148.1:1903-12254 GCF_040651755.1 Actinomadura sp. NPDC048394
GCCCCGTACCGGGGGGGGGTCCAGACCACGCCAACCCGGCCCAACACCCCCCCGCCCGCCGCCGGGGCCCCGCCGCGGCGGGCACCGGCGAACCGGGTCAGCGGATCATCGGGACGAGGTAGCGGACGGCGAACGCGCGGGCGCCGTCGTCGTCCAGCGGGATGTGCCCCTCCGGCGTGAGCAGGAGCGAGTGCGTGAGCCGGATCAGGATCTCCGCCACCACCTCGGGGTCGAACGCGCCCGCGTCGCCCTGCCGCTGCGCGGCGCGCAGCCGGCGGGCCAGGTAGCCGCGCGCGGCGGCGAGCAGCGGCCCGGCGCGGCCGGTGGCGTGCGGGAGGAGCAGGTCGGGCTCCAGGACGAGCAGCCGGTTCACCAGCCGCTGCTCGCGGCTGATCCGCAGCGTCGCGACGAACCCCTCGACGAGCCGCTCCTCCACCGTCGGGCAGGCCGCGACGGCGGCGTCCAGCTCGGCGAAGAACCGCCGGGCCTCGCGCAGCAGCACGCCCGTCACCAGGTCGTTCTTGGTCGGGAAGCGGCGGTAGAGGGTGGCGCGGCCGAGCCCGGACGCGCGGGCGACGTCGTCGACGGTGGTGCGGCGCAGGCCGAACGTCCCGTACAGATCCAGGGCGGCGTCCAGGATCCTGTCGACCTGCGGGCCGGACACCGCCGGGTCGGCGAGCAGGTCGGGCAGCGGCGCCCGGTCCGTCGGCTCGGTCATGATGCCCCCGAGCCTAGTGCGCGCGCCGGGCCCGCCGCATGGCGCGCGCCGCGATCGGCGAGTAGCGCAGCCGGTCGACCAGCACCCGGTCGCCGGCGCGCATCGCCTGCGCGAACAGCCGGAAGCGCCGCTCGTCGGCGGGCGTCCAGCGCAGGCCGAACCGCTCCCGCAGGACGGGCGGGAGGCAGCCGACGCCCATCCGGCCCAGCATGACGGTCGGCGGCCCGGCGACGCCGGACCAGGCGAGGTCGGGCAGCGGCCAGCGCGGCGGGGGCGGCAGCGGCTTGCGGTCCAGTTCGATGAGCAGCCGCACCGTGGCGTTGTCCTCCAGCCGCTCGTTCACCATCGTGTCGAAGTAGTCGCGGAACGCCTCCGGGCTGTCCGGGATGTGGCGTTCGGTGATGCCGAGCGCCAGCGCGAGCCGCGCCCATTCGCCGTGCAGGACGCGCTCGCGGTCGGGCGGGATGGGCGTGCCGAACAGCCGCTGCGTCTGGATCATGCCGTGCAGCAGGGTGGCGTGCACCCACAGGTAGGCCTCGGGGTTGAGGGCGTGGTAGCGGCGGCCCTGCGCGTCGACGCCCTTGATGTCCTTGTGGATCTCGCGCAGCCGGGCGGCCTCCCGCCGGCCGCGCTCCTCGCCCCGGTAGCCGAGGAAGTTCATCGTCGACTCGACGGTGCGCAGGAGCCGGCCCCAGCGGTCCTCCAGGAACTCCGAGTGCTCGGCGACCCCGGCCCCGACGACCGGGTGGGCGACCTGCAGGAGCAGGATCGCCCGGCCGCTGAACGCGCTCCGCCAGTCCCCCGCGTACCGCCAGATGAGGGAGCCGGGGCCGGGGATGGCGCCGGCCTCGGTCCGGCCCGGCTTCACGTCGACGTCGGTCATCACGCATCACCCGCTCTGAGACGTTGATACGTCTTTTGTATCAAGCATTCAGCAGGGCGGCCAGAGGTCATGAACAGGTTCGGGATCCCGCCCGAGCCGCCGCGCGCGGCGACGGCGGCGCGCCGCCCCTGACCGGAGCGGCGCGCGCCGCCCGCGCGCGGGAGCCCGGCGGCGTCAGCGCCGGTTCGTCGGCTGGGCGGCGGGCTCGCCCGGGACGTCCGCGCCGGTCGCCGGTTCGTGCGCGGGCGCGTCCGCGTGGCCGGGCCACCAGGCGGCGTGCCCGATCAGCGCGGTCACGGCGGGGGTGAAGAACAGTGCCATGACGAACGCCGCGATCGCGATGCCCGCCGAGATCGCGAAGCCCATCTGCAGCAGGGTGGAGCCGCCCGCCAGCATCAGCGAGGCGAAGGTGCCGGCGAGGATGACGCCCGCCGCGGCGACGGTCGGCCCCGCGTACCGCACCGACAGCGCGGCCGCCTCGCGCGGCGACCGCCCCTCCCGCGCCTCCTCGCGCAATCGGGCGATCATGAGGATGTTGTAGTCGGTGCCGAGCGCCACCACGAACAGGTACATGATCACCGGCAGCATGAAGATCAGCCCGGGCTCGCCGCGGAGCTGCTGGAAGATCAGCACGCTGGCGCCGAGCGTCGCGGCGAACCCGAGCCCGACCGACGCCATCAGGTACCAGGGCGCGACCACGCTGCGCAGCAGCAGCCCGAGGATCACCATGATCAGCACGGCGGCGACCGGGAACACGACGGCGTAGTCGTGGTCGACCGCGGCCTGGATGTCGACGAACACCGAGGTGATGCCGCCGACGACGGCGGTCGTCCCGGCCGGCGCGGCGTCGTGCGCGGTGGCGCGCAGCGGCCCCTTCACCGTCTTGATGGCCGACGACGACTCCGGCTTCTCGGCGAGCGTGACGCGGAAGTCGGCGACGCTCCCGTCCTTCGACAGCACCGGGTCGGCGACGTTGCCGACGCCGTCCACCGCGGCCAGCTTCGCCTTGTACCCGGCGAGGCCGGCCTTGTCGAGCGGCGTCCCGGCCGTCGAGCGCAGGTAGACGTCGGACGGCTCGGTGGCGCCCGCGGGCAGGCCCTTGAGCAGCTCCTTCTGCCACACCGTCGACTCGGCGCCCTTGGGGATGGAGCCGCCGGACAGGTCGAAGTTGGAGTGGAAGCCGAGGGAGAAGGCCGCCAGCACGGCCAGCAGCAGGCCGGAGACGACGGCGAACCGGCCGGGGTGGCGGCCCATCGACGCGCCGATCGCGGCGAACCGGGCGCCCTTCGGCTCGTGCCGCCACGCCTTGGACGGCCAGAACACCTTCGTGCCCAGCAGCGACACCACCGCGGGGATCAGCGTCAGGCCCGCCAGCAGGGTCGTCGCCACCGCGATCGCCAGCGCGGGCCCGAGCGAGCGGAACAGCGCGAGGGTCGACAGGACCAGGGCCAGGAACGCGATGATCACGGCGCCCGCGGCCGACGAGATCGCCTCGCCGACCCGGGCGATCGCCGACACCATCGCCGTCTTGGAGTCCTCGCCCGCGCGCAACCGCTCCCGGTACCGGAACATCAGGAACAGGATGTAGTCGGTGCCGACACCGAACAGCACGACGATGAGCATGGAGCTCACCGAGCTGTCGGTCTTGAGGTCGAAGACGTCGTTGGCCCAGCCGATCAGCCCGGTCGCGATCTGCGACACCGCGCCGATGGTGATCACCGGGAGCAGCGCGATGATCGGGCTCCGGAAGATCACCAGGAGCAGCACCAGGATGAGCCCGATCGTGGCGGCCCCGGTGATCGCCTCGGCCTTGGCCCCGGCCTCCTGGCCGTCCAGGTTCTGCGCGGCGGTGCCGGTGATCCCGCCCTTGAGGCCGGTGCCGTCCAGCTCGTCCTCCAGCGCGGACCGCAGGTCCTTGACCGCGTCGGTCTGGTTCTTGCCCTGCGTCCCCTCCGGCTTCGGCATCTGCACCGAGATGATCTGGATCTTCTTGTTCCCGGTGGCCGGGGCGGTCTGCACGGCGGTGACGTTCTTGATGTGCGCGTCCTCCAGCGCCTTCCCGACCGAGGCGACCCGCCCCGAGTCGGCCGCCGTCAGCGGCGCGCCGTCCTGCCGTTCCAGCACGATGATGGCGGCGGGCGTGGCGGCCTGCGGGAAGGCCTTCTGCTGCAGGGTCTGCGCCTGGATGGACTCGTAGTGGCTCGGCAGGAACGACGCCTCGTCGGTGGTCGCGGTCAGCTTCGGCGCGAGCGCGACCACGGCCACCGCGGCCACCAGCCACACCGCGATCACCCGCCAGGGGTGATGCACGACGACGCGTCCGATACGAGCGAACAAAGCCGCTTCCTTCCTCATGTCGATCGGGGTCCCGCCCCGGCGTCGGGGCGCCCGGCGCGGGCTCACGCGTCCCCGTCCCCGCCGGAGGCGCGGCCAAGCGTCCGCAGGGCGGCCCGGGCCATCGCCTCGCGCAGCGTCTCGTCGCTCATCGGCGGGTCGGCGGCGCCGGTCATGAACATGCCGCCGAGGGCCATCCACGCGGCGACCTGGTCCGCCGGGTCGGACGAGCGGCCCGCCAGCGCGTCCGCCAGCCGGTCGCCGAGCCCGTCGAGCGCCGGGTCGGCCGGTGCGGTCCGCTCCGGCAGGGTCTCCAGCAGCACCTTCATCTCGCGCCGGAACCGCACGGTGAGGTCGGCGAACGCGCTGACGGCCGTCAGCGCGGCCTCCTCGCCGTCCAGGCCGGCCAGCCGCGCGTCCAGCGCGACGGCCTCCCGCTCCACGGGCGCCAGCAGCTCGGCGAGGATCGCCTCCTTGTTGGCGAAGTGGTACAGCAGCGACGCCTTCGAGCAGCCCGCGTCGGAGGCGATGTGCTGCAGGGACGTGCCGCGGAAGCCGTACTGCGCGAACGAGCGCAGCGCCGACTCCAGGATCTGCCCGCGCAGGGCGGCCGGGGTACGCGCCATGGCCACCACGTTAACTGTCCGATCGGTCAGGGTCTGACCGATCGGACAGGGCAATTCATGTGATCTCCGACACCGCGCAGGAGCACCGGACGATCTCCTTATCCTTGGGCGCATGGCGATCAGCTGGACGGCGGGACCCATGGAACTGCCGGGCGCGGTCCAGTACACGCTGGTCACCGGAAGCGAGCCCACCGACCGGTGGCATGTCGCGGTGGCCCTGCCGCCGCCGAACCTGCGGAAGGCGGCGGGCCCCGGCCCGTATCCGGTGCTGTACCTCCTCGACGGCCTGTTCACGTTCGCCACCGCGGCGCAGATCGCCCACACGACGCTGGCCTACGCGGCGGGGCAGCTGCGTCCGGTCGCCGTCGTCGGCATCTCGCCCGCCACCGACGACCTGCGCCGGCTGAGCGCCCAGCGCGCCCGCGACATGACGCCGACCAGCGCCGTCTCCGGCTACCTGCAGGTGAGGACCGCCTACGGGACGGGCGGCGCGCACGCGACGCTCGACCTGATCCGCGACGTGATCGCCCCGCACGTCGAGTCCGCCCATCCGCTCGACCCCGCCGACCGGGGGCTCGCGGGGTTCTCCCTCGGCGGGCTCTTCACGTGCTGGGCCCTGGCGCGCCGCCCCGAGGGGTTCCGCCGTTTCCTGGCCGTGAGCCCGTCGCTGTGGTGGGACGACCACCTGCTGCTCGACCCGCATCGGACGCCCATCGCCGCCCCGGACGCCGCCGACGTCTACCTCGCCGTCGGCGAGCTCGAGGACGGCCCGCACCGCGGCTGGCCGGTCATCGAGGCCGAGATGCTCAGCACCCTGTCCGGCCTCGACATGGTCGCCGACCTCGCCGCGTTCACCGACCGGCTGAAGCGGTGCCCGGGCGTCGGCGTCCGCAGCGAGGTCATCCCCGGTGAGCAGCACGCGACGGTCTGGCCCGCCGCCGTGACGCGCGGCCTCGTGCACCTCTACCGCACCGACCGGAGCGCCCTTCCGTGACACCCGCCCGGTGCCGCGCTCCCGCCGGGAGGGCACCCCGTAAGGTGAGGGGCATGGGTGCGGAACCGCAGGTCAGGGCGGTCGGGCTGGTCCTCCATCCGACCAGGCCGGTGGGCCCGTCGATCGAGACGATCGTGGCGGCCGCCCGCGACCGCCCGGCACGGGTGCTGGCCCGGCCCGCCGACCGGCACCGGGTGCCGTCCGGCGTCGAGGTCGTCCCGGACGCCCGGTTCGCGGCCGAGGTCGACGGCCTCATCGCGCTCGGCGGCGACGGCACGATCCTCGGCGCGATGCGGCTGGTGATCGACCGTCCCGTGCCCGTCCTCGGCGTCAACCACGGCAACCTGGGGTTCCTCGCCGAGGTGCATCCGGCGCAGCTGCCCGCGGCGCTGGCGCGGCTCGCCGCCCGCGACTTCACCATCGAGCAGCACGCCGCCCTGTGCGTGGACGCCGGCCCGGTCGAGCCGACGACCCGGTCCGGGTTCAACGACGTCGTCCTCGGCCGCTCGTCCCGGTCCGGCGCCGTCTCCCTCGACCTCACCGTCAACGACCTGCGGTACGGCTACTACCGGGCCGACGCGCTGGTCGTGTCGACGCCGACCGGCTCCACCGCGTACAACTACGCCGCCGGCGGGCCGATCGTGTCGCCGTCCTCCAACGCGGTGGCCATCACCCCGGTCGCTCCGATGTCCGGGATCAGCCGGCCCGTCGTGCTCGGCGCGGCCGACCAGATCCGCCTCTGCGTCGCGGCGGACAGCGCGCCCATCACCCTCGACATCGACGGGACGGCCGCCGCCGAGCTCGGGCACGGGGACCGCCTCACCGCGACGATGCTGCCGGAGGCCGGCCAGGTCGTCCGGCTGTCGGCGCGGGACCACGCCAGCCGCAGCCGGGTGAAGCTCAGCCTCCTCGACCTCCCCCTGCGTCCGGACCAGCTCCTCGAGCTGATCCCGCCCGAGCTGCGCCGCGACGCGGAGGCCGCGGCCGGGCAGCTCCAGGCCCCCGGCTCGCCCGGCCTCGCCTGACCGCACGCCCGCTTCAGCCCGGGGACGGATGGTGACGCCCGTTCCCGGGCCGGGCCGCGCCACCGGGCCGGTTTGGGACGGCCCAGCGCCGGCGCCGTCCGGGCGGCCGATATGAAGTGTCCGGGGTTTCCCCCGTAGTGTTCATATACCGGTTTATAACGCCTGCCGGGCATGAGCACAGACATGGAGCGTCCCGTCAGTGACCGCAGCGCAGGCCCCGCGCGCCCATGATCCCGACCCGGGGCCCGGAACCACCCTGGACGGCGACACCGAGCGGGACGCGGGCCGGACCCGTCCCGGCGGCGAGCGGCCGCCGCGGCAGCGGCCGCCCGGACGTCCGGACGAAAGCGGCACGCCGGAGGATTCCGGCCCCCGGCGCCCGTCGCTGAACCGGTTCCTGCGCCACCCGGTCACGCTCGTGACGGCGATCGCGGCGGTCCTGCACCTGCTGTGGCTGGCCACGCTCGCCAGCAGCGGCGGCGACCTCGCGGCGCAGGACGCCTGGGCCGAGTTCGCGGGCCGCCACCCGGGATCGGCGTACAACCTCGCCTGGTACGGCGGGATGCACCCGGTCTCCTACAGCGCCGTGTCGCCGTACGTGATGTCGGTGCTCGGCGTCCGGACCACGATGATCATCGCGGGCACGGTCTCGGCGGCGCTGATGACCGTGATCCTCACCCGCAGCGGGCACGTCCGCCGGCCGCTCTGGCCCTCGCTCGCCGGCGTCCTCGCGCTGATCTGCAACGCGGTGTCGGGGCGGGTCACGTTCGGCCTCGGCCTGATGTTCGGCATCGCCGCCGCCGCGATCGTCTTCAGCACCCCCCGCCCGCTGCGCGGCAACCGCTGGGCCAAGGCGGTGGCCGCCGGCCCGCTCGCCGGCCTCGCGACCGCCTGCTCCCCCGTGGCCGGGCTGTACATCGGGCTCGTCGCCGCGGCCCTGTTCCTGCAGAAGCGCAGGCCGGCCGCCTACGCGCTCGGGGTCGCGCCCGTCGTCGTGGTCGCGGTGTCGGCCTGGCTGTTCCCCTTCTCGGGCACCCAGCCGATGCCGCTCGGATCGGCGATCCTGCCGATCGTCTTCGCGGTCGCCGTCATCGTCCTGGTCCCCCGGGAGTGGCGGACGGTCCGCATCACGGCGGTCGTGACCTCCGCGACCGTGCTGTTCGCCACGCTGATCACCTCGCAGATCGGCACGAACATCACCCGGCTGCCGATGCTGTTCACCGGCGTCGCGCTGATCGCCGCGCTGCCGTTCACGGCGCCCCGCTCGCGCAAGTGGTACGCGATCGTGCTGGTGTTCCTCGGGTTCACGACCTGGATCGGCATCAAGACGGTCCAGGACGTCGTCCGCGCCCACCCGGCCGCCGCCTGGACCCGCCGCCTCGCGCCCCTCGTCCACGAGCTGCGCAAGGCGGGGGCCGAGCGCGGGCGGGTCGAGGTCGTGCCGGCGCGCTCGCACCGGGAGGCCTCGGCCCTCGCCCCCTACGTGAACCTCGCGCGGGGCTGGAACCGCCAGGCCGACATCAAGCGCAACCCCCTCTTCTACGACGGCACGCTCACCGTGGGCACGTACCACGACTGGCTGAAGCACTGGGCGGTCCACTACGTCGTCCTCCCCGCGGACGCGCCCGACAACGGCGCCGAGCGCGAGCGGGAGCTGGTCGGCAACGGCCTGCCGTACCTGAAGAAGATCTGGAGCGACAGCAACTGGCATCTGTACGCCGTCACCGACCCCGCGCCCCTCGCCGAGCCGAACACGACCGTCGTCCGCGCGGAGCAGAACGAGATGACGCTGAAGGTCGGCGCACCGGGCCGGATCCTCATCCGCCTGCCCTATTCGCCCTGGCTGAGCCTGGTCGACGGGGAGGGCCACAGCCTCCAGCCCCCCTTCGAGACGGATGCGTCCAAGCAGATCCGCAAGTACGACGACAGCCGGCCGCCGCAGTACGAGAACCCGAACGGCTGCCTGGCGCCGACCGCACCGGACGCTTCGGGCGACTCCTGGACGGAGCTCGTCGCCCCGAGGGCCGGCACCTACCGGCTGGCCGCCCCCTACAAGATGCCGCGCGGTACGTCCTGCCCCAAGGAGCTGCGCGGCCCGGCCCTGAGCGGCCCCTAGCCCACCAGCACGATCTTGCCGCGGGCGTGGCGGCCCTCGCTCAGCTCGTGCGCCGCCGCGACCTCGGTGAGCGGGAACGCCGCCGCGACCGGTACCCGCAGGCGCCCCCGGGCGGCGAGGGCCACCGCGATCGGCAGTCCGTGCACCGCCAGCGGGTCGGCGCCGACGCCGAGGGCCGCGCCCGTGTCGTCGACCGGCGCGCCGTGCGACATGTGCACGCCGTGGGACGCGGCGGTGAGGTCCGGGGCGATCGTCACCACGCGCGCCGGGTCCCCGGCGATGGCGACGAGGTCGGGCAGCGCCCCTCCGGCGCAGTCGAACACGGCGTCCACCCCGTCCGGGGCGAGCGCGCGGACCCGCTCGGCGAGCCCCGCCCCGTACGTCGTCGGCTCCGCGCCGAGGGACCGCAGGAAGCCGTGGTTCCGCTCGCTCGCCGTCCCGATGACGGTGGCACCCCGCGCGACCGCCATCTGCACGGCGACCGTGCCCACGCCGCCGGCCGCACCCTGCACGAGCACGGTCTGCCCGGCGCCGACCGCCAGCCGGTCGAGGACCCGGGTGGACGTCTCGACGGCTCCGGCGGCGCCGCCCGCCTCCTCCCAGCTCCACGCGGCCGGCTTCGGCGCCCAGGCGGCCAGGACCGCGAAGTCGGCGTTCGCGCCGCGCGCCGTCATGGCGGTCATGCCGAACACCTCGTCGCCGGCCGCGACGCCCGTGACGCCCTCGCCGACCTCGTCCACGACGCCCGCCGCGTCGAACCCCGTCCGGTACGGCAGGGTCACGGGCACCAGGCCGCGCATAGCCCCGGACCGGATCAGCGTCTCCCCCGGCGAGATCCCCGACGCCCGGACGGCGACGCGGATCTCGCCCGGCCCGGCGTGCGGCGCCTCGACCTCGGCGATGCGCAGGACGCTCGGCGGGCCGTACTCCTCGAACTGGACTGCTCTCATGCCGCCCGACCGTAACGGAACACCCCGTCCGCTTGACTAAAGTGAGAGCGGTGACGGACGAAGTGGTTCGGAAGCTCCGCTCGGACGCCCGGGACAACCGGGAGCGCATCCTCGACGTGGCGCGCGAGGCGTTCGCGGCCGAGGGCCTGGACGTCCCGATGCGGGAGATCGCCCGCCGCGCGCGCGTCGGCCCGGCCACGCTCTACCGCCGCTTCCCGACCAAGGAGGCGCTGCTCACGGCGGCCTTCGCCGAGCAGATGGCCGCGTGCATCGGCATCGTCGAGGAGGGTCTCGCGGCCGCCGACCCGTGGCGGGGGTTCGCCGCGGCGATCGAGCGGCTGATGGAGGTCCACGCCCTGGACCGGGGCTTCGCCCACGCCCTCACCTCGCAGTACCCGCAGGTGTACGACTTCGTGGAGGGCCGCGAGCGCACGCTGCGCGCCCTGGCCGAGCTGATCCGGCGGGCGAAGGAGACGGGCGGGCTGCGCAAGGACGTCGTCATCGAGGACGTCGTGCTCGCGCTCATGGCGAACGAGGGCATCCGCGCCGGGTCGCGGGCGGCGCGGCTCGCGGCCTCGCGCCGCTTCGCGGCCCTGATGATCCGGTCGTTCGCGGCGGACGCGCCCGCCGCCGCACTCCCGCCCGCCGTCCGGCTGGCGAAGCGGGGGCGGTAGGACGTGGGTGGTGTAGGGTATGTGTGTTTTG
>NZ_JBEZJL010000149.1:0-10403 GCF_040651755.1 Actinomadura sp. NPDC048394
CTCGCTAGCGCTCGCTCCGCGTGCCTGCCCGTGGCGGTGGCTTAGGTTCGGCCTTCCGTGGCTGTGTTCAGCCGGGCCCTCGGTGTCTTTGTCCAGCCGGGTCCACGTGCCTAGGCGAAGGGGCGTTCCATGGCGGGGGCGTTGGGGTCGGCGCCCTTGACCGGCTTCGGGTCGAAGCCCTTCGCCGTCACGAACACCACCAGGATCAGCGCGGCCGGGACGATGAACGCCAGCCGCAGCCCGTGGGTGTGGCTGACCGGCGCGATCGCGCCGACGACGGCGGCGCCGAGCACGAAGCCGACGTAGTTGAAGATGTTCACGCGGGCGACCGCGACGCCGAGGCCGGTCGGGTCGACGCGTCCGGCGGCGGAGAAGGAGACCGGCGCGATCACGCTGAGGCCGAGGCCGGCGACCGCGAACGCGGCGATGGCGACGGCCGCGTTCGGCGCCGCCACCACGCCGATCATGCCGATGATGCCGATCAGCCCGCCGAGCCGCACCACCTGGACGGGGCCCGAGCGGCGGACGCCGAGGTCGGCGACCGCGCGGCTGATCACCATGGTGATCTGGTAGGCGACGTAGCCGAGCGGGGCGACCCAGTCGGCCGCCGACAGCTCGTCGTCCAGGTACTTGGCGCCGTAGCTGGAGATTGCCGAGTCGGCCAGGTAGGCGACCGCCATCGCCGCGCCGACGATCAGGATCGGGCGCCACGGGACGCTGCGCTCGGCGGCCTTCAGCTCCTCGGCGGACGGCCCGTCGCCCTCCTCCTCGCGCCGGTACAGCCGGGGCCCGGTGGCAAGGGAGCCCGCGATGCCGACGACGGCGGCGATGCCGAAGCCGGTGAGGAGCGAGAGGTCCATCTTGTTGGACGCCGACGCCCACAGGCCGCCGAGGATCCCGGCGACGGACCACACCGCGTAGAAGCCGGTGATCAGGCTGACGCCGTAGCGGCGCTCCACCGCGATCGCCTGCGCGTTCATGGAGGCGTCCACCGCGCCGACGAACAGGCCGAACAGGGCGACGGCCCCGTACAGGGCGATGTCGTTGTCGCCGGTGGCGCCGATCAGCACGATGGTGACGGCGACGGCGGGCTGCGCGACCCGCAGCACGAGGCCGCTGCCGAACCGCTTGAACAGCGCGCCCGACACGACGCTGCCGACGCCGGCGATCAGCGGCACCATCAGCAGGACGAGGGAGAGCGTCCCGTCGCTGAGGTGGTGCGTCTTCTGCATCTTCGGGACCTGCGTCACCAGAGAGGCGAAGCACAGTCCCTGGACGGCGAAAGCGGCGTAGGCGGAGACCCGCGCGCGGCGGTCCCGCTCGGTGATGCCCTCGCTCATGCGGTGCGACCTCTCTGCCAACGAAATGTGAAGAAGATTCGCGTCAGCGTAGAGACAGGGTACGCGCCGGGTCAATCATCCAGGAAGACGTGCCGATCAGTCGATCAGCCGCCTGCGCATGCCCCGGACCGCCAGTATCCACATCAGCCCCGCGAACGCCACCAGCGCCCCCAGGTGCCCGAGGTCGGCGAGCGGCCGCAGCCCGAACACGGCGTGCCGGACCAGCTCCACGCAGTGGTACAGCGGGTTCACCCGCGCCGCGTACCCCGCCCAGTCCGGCAGCGCGTCCACCGGGAAGAACGTCCCCGCCACCAGGAACAGCGGCGTCACCACCCCGGTGATCACGTAGTCGAACGAGTTGATCGACGGCACCACCGACGACGTCCACATCCCGAACAGCCCGAACCCGAGCGCCAGGAAGAAGACCATGAACGGCACCAGCAGCATCCCGAACGACGGGTCCAGCCCGAAGAACAGCGCCACCACGATCGGCGTGCACGAGTACACCGACGACTTCGCCGCGATCCACAGCGCCTCCGCCGTCACCAGCTCGTGCACGTCCACCGGCGCCGCCAGGATCGCGTCGTAGGTGTGCTGGAACGCCCGCCGGATGTAGGAGTTGAACATCCCCGGGAACACCGACGTGAACAGCGCCGCCGTCCCGACCACGCCCGTCGCGACGAAGTCGAGGTACCGGTAGTGCCCGACCGCCGCGAGTATCGACCCGAACCCGTAGCCGAACGCCAGCAGGTAGAACGTCGGCTCCACCATCGACGCGAACGACTGCGTCATCCAGTACCGCTTGTACAGCGCCAGCTCGTGCCGCCAGATCCCCTTCAACGGCGCCAGCTCGAAGCGCCGCAGCCGCGGCGCCCGCCCGGCCTCCACGGTCATTCCACTCGCTCCCCGGTCAGCACCACGAACACGTCCTCCAGGTTGGCCGCGCGGCGCACGCCGTCCGGGCCCAGCTCCTCGTCCAGCGACGGCGGGATCGTCTCCGCCTTCAGCACCGACACCGACGGGCCCGTCCGCCGCGTCGGCAGCCCCGCCGCCTGCGCGGCCCGCTCCACCTCGGCCAGCCGGCCGGGCGGCCCGTAGTGCTCCACCACCCGCTCGCCCGCGTACTCCGCGACCAGCTCCGCCGGCGACCCCCGCGCGATCACCTTGCCGTGCGACATCAGCGCGCACTCGTCCGCGAGCCGCTCGGCCTCCTCGATGTAGTGCGTCGACATCAGCACCGTCGTGCCGCGCGACCGCAGCCCGTCGATCAGGCCCCACAGCTCCGCCCGCACCTGCGGGTCCAGGCCCACCGTCGGCTCGTCCAGCAGCACCAGCGCCGGACGGTGCACCAGCCCCCGCGCGATCAGCAGCCGCCGCCGCATCCCGCCCGACAGGTCGTCCACCTTCGTGCCCTGCCGCCCGGTCAGGTGCGCGATCGCCAGCGCGTCGTCCACGGCCTTGCGGCGCTCCCGCCGCGGCACCCGGTACAGGTGCGCGAACACCTCCAGGTTCTCCCGGGCGGTCAGCTCCTCGTCCAGGTTGTCCTGCTGCGGGACGACCCCCATCGCCGCCCGCGCCTGCTTCGCCTGCGCCGGCACCTCGAACCCCAGCACCCGGATGCGGCCCTCGTCCGCCACCGCCTGCGCGGTCAGCATCCGCATGGTCGTCGACTTCCCGGCGCCGTTCGGCCCGAGGAGCCCCAGGCAGCTGCCCGCCGGGACGTCCAGGTCCAGCCCGTCCACCGCGGTGAACGACCCGAACCGCTTGACCACGCCCCGCAGGCTGATCGCCGCCGACCCGGCCTCCCCCTCCTCGGCCGCGAGCTGCGCACGTTGCACCGTCATGCCGTCACCCTAGGTACCGGCCCCGGCGAAACCCATCCATTTTTCTCGGGGTCCCCCGCCGCGCGCCCAGTAACCTCTTGGTGTGGACATCCCCCGCCGCCCGGGACAGGCGACCCGCGTGAGCGACCTGCGCGCCTCCGACGCCGACCGGGAGCGCGTCGCGGCCGTGCTCGGCGAGGCGCTCGCCGACGGCCGGCTCACCCTGGAGGAGCACGCCGACCGCACCGCCCGCGTCTACGCCGCCCGCACCCTCGGCGAGCTCACCGGCCTCACCCTCGACCTCAGCCCCGAGGAGGCCCAGCCCATCCTCGTGGACGACCGCCCGGTCACGGTCTTCTTCGGGCGCGTCCGCCGCGACGGCCGCTGGGTCGTCCCGGTGAAGCTGCCGCTGCTCGCCCTCTTCGGCACCGTCGAGCTCGACCTGCGCGAGGCCGTCCTGCAGCGCAGCCACATCGTCCTCGACTCGATGGTCCTCGCCGGCCGCGTCCGCCTGCTCGTCCCCGAGGGCGTCCGGGTGGACGTCACCGGACGCACCGTCCTCAGCACCCGCGAGCTCCGTACCCGTCCCGCCGCCGAGGGCCCCACCATCGAGGTCGCGGGCACGCTCGTCTTCGGGTCGGTGAAGGCCAGGGCCCCGAAGCGGACCCTCCGCCAGCGCGTCAAGGGCCGCCTGCGACGCTAGCCGCCATGGACGACCTCCCGCCCCTCGAACTCGCCTTCCCCGGCCCCGAACGCGACCGCGGCGTGGCCGCGGTCCTCACCGGCGAGAAGACGGCCTTCACCGGCCTCCTCGAGATCCACGAGAAGGCCGGCGAACCGGTCCCGGCGCCGGGCGACCGGTTCGCCGTGCTGGACTCCGACGGCCGTCCCGCCGCCGCGATCGAGCTCACCGAGGTCCGCGTCGTCCCGATCACGGAGATCGACGACGCCTACGCCCGCGCCGAAGGCCGCGGCTACTCCGGCGCCGCCGAATGGCGCGCCGACCACGAGCGCTTCTTCCGCGGCGACGGCGTCGCGGCGTTCCTCGGCCACCGGCCCGAGATCACCGACGAGACGCTCGTCGTGGCCCAGCGCTTCCGCCGCCTGGAGCCCTGACGAGCGCCCGCTAGACCGCGCTGTCGAAGTTGATCGCGCTGTAGGCGCGGAGCTTGCTGAGCTTGTGCTCGCTGGAGATGGTGCGGATCGTGCCGCTGCGCGACCGCATCACCAGCGAGTGGGTGACGGCCGTGCCCTTGCTGTACCGGACGCCGTCGACGAGCTCCCCGTCGGTGATGCCGGTCGCGGCGAAGAAGACGTCGTCGGACGTGACGAGGTCGTCGGTGGTCAGGACGCGCCCGAGATCGTGGCCCGCGTCGATCGCCTTCCGCCGCTCGGCGTCGTCCTGCGGCCACAGCCGGCCCTGGATGACGCCGCCGAGGGCCTTGATCGCGCACGCGGCGATGATGCCCTCGGGGGTGCCGCCGATGCCGAGCAGGACGTCGACGCCGGTGCCGGGCCGGGACGCCATGATCGCGCCGGCGACGTCGCCGTCCAGGATGAACTTGATCCGGGCGCCGGTCTCCCGGACCTCCTTGACGATGCCCTCGTGCCGGGGCCGGTCGAGGATGCAGACGGTCACGTCGTGCGTCGAGGAGCCCTTCGCGCGGGCGATCGCGCGGATGTTGTCGGCGATCGGCCGCTCGATGTCGACGACGTCGGCGGCCTCGGGCCCAGTGACGAGCTTCTCCATGTAGAACACGGCGGACGGGTCGAACATCGACCCGCGCGGGGCCACCGACAGCACGGCGATCGCGTTGTTCATGCCGAGCGCGGTGAGCCGCGTGCCGTCGACGGGGTCGACCGCGACGTCGCACTCGGCGCCGGACCCGTCGCCGACCTCCTCGCCGTTGTAGAGCATGGGGGCGTTGTCCTTCTCGCCCTCGCCGATCACGACGACGCCGCGCATCGAGACGGTGTTGATGAGCTGGCGCATCGCGTTGACGGCGGCTCCGTCGGCGCCGTTCTTGTCCCCGCGGCCGACCCAGCGGGCCGCGGCCATGGCGGCGGCCTCGGTCACCCGGACCAGCTCCATCGCCAGGTTGCGGTCCGGTGCGGCCGGCTCGGTGGTCAGCGGGGAGGAAACGGTGGTCTCTTCGGACATGACGGGGCGGCCCCTTCGTTCGATGGTGACTCGGATTCTCCGGGGACCGGACGGCGGGTCACAAATTGGACCAGACCAGCCGGTGCGCCGGGGAGACCCGCCCGCGCGCGGGGGTCGTTTTGACCGTCACGCGGGCAAGGGATCGTTTCCCCGTGGGAAGAGGGCGTAATCTCTGGGCTCATGAGCAGCGACATCGACGTCTCGTCCGACGGGGCGGCACAGGACGGGGGCGCGGGGGCCGCGGAGGCGCCCGCGCGGACCTCCGACCGCGGGGCCGCCACGCGCAGCGCCCTGCTGTCCGCCGCCCGTGACGTCTTCTGCGAGGCGGGCTTCGCGCAGGCCGCGGTGACCGACATCGTCGCCAAGGCGGGCGCCAGCGTCGGCAGCCTGTACCACCACTTCAACGGCAAGGCCGACCTGTACCTGACGCTGTTCGAGGAGTTCCAGGGCCGCCAGCAGGAGCGCACCCGCAAGGCGATCAACGCGGTGCGGGACGCGGGCGAGAACGACCCGATGCGGCAGTTCGTCGCGGGCGCCGGCGCGTACCTGGACGGCTGCCTGCGGGAGCGGGACGTCGCGCGGCTGTTCATCTCCGGCGACGGGCCGCCCGGCTTCGACCGGGTGATGCGCCAGCGGCTGAACAAGTGGGCGCGCCGGAACGCCGCCCTGTTCCACACCGCCGACGGCGGCGTGGACGAGGCGCTGGTCGTGGTGCTGACGGGCGCGATGGCGGGCGCGGTGTCGGAGATCTCGCTGATGGACGACGAGGACGCGGCGCGCACCCTCGCGGACGAGATCATGGGCATCGTCGGCACGATCAGCGACCCCCGTACGGAGCAGCCCTGACCGTGCGGGATCCTGGAGGGGTGACCGAGAAGAGTCCCGCATCCGCTCCGGACACCGCCGAGACCGCCTCCGGGCCCGAGCGGCCCGCCGCCGGCGAGCGGCCGCCCGCCGGGGAGCCGCCCGCGGCGTCCGCGGCGTCCGCGGCCGAGGGCGCCGCGCCCGGTGAGGGCGAGGGCGGCGAGGGCGAGGGCGCGCGGACCCCGGCCGAGGGCGAGGCCGCCGCGGCGGCGCAGGGCGCGGGCCGTCCCGTGGTCAAGGTCAGCCCGGCCGTGTACAAGCGGCTGACGACCGGGCTCGGCGGGTTCACGATGGCGATGGGCGCGTGCCTGCTGCTCGTGCTGGCGATCTTCGTGATCACGCCACGCGACAACAAGGAAGTGCTGCCGACCGTCGACTACGCCTCGCAACTGTGGGCCATGCGCGGCGACGCGCCGTACACGGTCTGGGCGCCGGAGGGCCTGTCGCCGCGCTGGCGGCCGACGAGCTCGCGCATCAGCGGGCTGGAGTCCGGCGGCAAGCAGCCGGTGGCCTGGCACCTGGGCTTCGTGACGCCGAAGGGCGAGTACGCGGCGCTGGAGCAGAGCAACGAGAAGGCGGAGGCGTACGTCCCGCGGATGACCAACAGCAGCAAGCCGATCGGCACGATGCAGGTCGCCGGCGAATCGTGGGCGAAGTACCACCGCAACGACAAGAAGGCGAACTCGCTGGCGCGTCCGGGTCCCGGCGGGACGAGCATCGTGGTGACGGGCACCGCGTCCTACGAGGAGCTGGCGGTGCTCGCCGCGTCGCTGAAGCCGCAGGCGAAGCAGGGTGCGGGCCCGGCGCCGTCGGCGTCGGCGCCGGCCACCCAGGGGTCCTGACCCGGGCCCGCGGGCCCGCCCCGGATCCGTGGTCCCCTACGGTCAGAACGGGGCCGGGGCTTCGCCGTCCTCCGGTCCCTTCATGGCGGCGGCGAGCCTGGCGCGCGCCCCCTCGAGCCATTCCTCGCAGACGGCGGCGAGCTTCTCGCCGCGCTCCCACAGGGCGAGGGACTCCTCCAGCGTCAGCCCGCCGGCCTCCAGGCGCTTCACGACGTCGGTCAGCTCGTCGCGGGCCTGCTCGTACGAGGGCTTGCGCTCGGTCGCGTTCTCTTCTGCCACTTTCGTCAGTCTAGGGCTCCTCGCGGCCCGAGACGGTGGCGGTGAGGCGGCCGCCGGACAGCCGGACGTGGAGGCGCTCGCCGTCCTTGACGTCCGCGGGCTCCCGCACGACCGACTCGTCCTCGCGCTGGACGATCGCGTAGCCGCGGTCGAGCGTCGCGGCGGGGGAGAGGGCGAGCAGGCGGGCGCGGGTGTGCGACAGCTCGTCCCCGGCCCGGTCCAGGGCGGACGCCACGCACCGGCGGGTCCGGTCGCGCAGCGCCAGGACCTGCTCGGACTGCCGTTCGATCTCCCGGACCGGGTCGGCGAGGGCGGGCCGCGACCGGACGTTGCGCAGCCAGTGCAGCTCCCGCTCCACCGCGCCGGCGAGGCAGCGCCGGCCGCGGTCGCGGAGCTGCCGGACGAGCTGGAGCTGCTCGCGCACGTCCGGGACGGTCTTCTTCGCCGCGTCGGTCGGGGTGGAGGCGCGGACGTCGGCGACGAGGTCGAGGATCGGGCTGTCCTGCTCGTGCCCGATGGCGCTGACGACGGGGGTGCGGGCGGCGGCGACCGCGCGGACGAGCGCCTCGTCGGAGAACGGCAGCAGGTCCTCCATGGCGCCGCCGCCGCGCGCGATGACGATGACCTCGATCTCGGGGTCGGCGTCCAGCCTGCGGAGCGCCTCCATGACCTCGCCGACCGCGTAGGAGCCCTGGACGGCGGTGTTCTCGACGCGGAACGCGACGGCGGGCCAGCGGCGGCGCGCGTTCTGCAGGACGTCGTGCTCGGCGTCGGAGTCGCGGCCGCAGATGAGGCCGATCTTTCCGGGCAGGAACGGCAGCGGCCGCTTGCGCTCGGGGCGGAACAGGCCCTCGGACGCGAGCACCTGCTTGAGCCGCTCCAGCCGGGCCAGCAGCTCGCCGACGCCGACGGGGCGGACCTCGATGGCGCTGAGCGAGAACGTCCCGCGGTTGATCCAGAAGTCGGGCTTGGCGTGCACGACGACGCGGGCGCCGTCGGTGACGGCGGGCCCGGCGGCCTCGAACACCCCGCGCGGCCCGACGACCCGCACGGACATGTTCGCGACGGGGTCGCGCAGCGTCACGTAGACGGTGCCGCCGCGCGCGTTGAGGTCGGTGATCTGGCCCTCGACCCAGATCCGGCCGAGGCGGCCGATCCAGCCGCCGACCGCCTGCAGGACGGTCCGCACCGGCACGGGGGACTCGGCCGTGGTCTCCATCGCCATGCCCCGAAGCCTACGGGCGCCGGGAGGCGGGCGGCGTGTGACGGACGAGACAGGCCGGACCGCTTCGATACTTAGCCACACTAACTTAGACTGACTAAGTAATTTCCGAGGAGAGCAACCGTGACCGTTCCCGAGAGCGCGCTGGCCGAGCAGCTCAACCGCAGCCTCCGGCACATCGTGCTGATGCTGCGCCGGGTCAGCGCCGACCAGCCGATCACCAGCCAGCAGCTGTCGGTGCTCGGCTCGCTCGAGCACGGCCCGCGCCGCATGACCGAACTGGCCGCCGAGCACGGCGTCCGGCTCCCCACCATGACCGCGCAGATCAACCGGCTGGAACGGGACGGCCTGGTCGAGCGCGGCCGGGACGGCTCGGACGCCCGCGTCGTCACCGCCGCGCTCACCGCGGCCGGCCGCGATCGGCTGGCCGCCGGGCGCGCGCAGCGCATCGGCTTCCTGGCCGAACGGTTCGCGGCGCTGACGGACGAGGAGCGCGCGGCGGTCGCCGCGGCGCTGCCCGCCCTCGACAAGCTCTTCACCGCTCCTTGATCTCTTAAAGGGGGGTCTCCATGCACGCTCAGCCCTCGTCGACCACGAAGGGCGGCGGCATCCTCAGGCAGCCGATGTCGGTGTGGGCCACCGCCTTCGCCGCCGTCGTCGCCTTCATGGGCATCGGGCTCGTCGACCCGATCCTGCCCGCGATCGCCACGAACCTGAAGGCCACGCCGAGCCAGGTCTCGCTGCTGTTCACCAGCTACTTCCTGATCACCGCGGTGGCCATGCTGATCACCGGCTGGGTGTCCAGCCGGATCGGCGGCAAGAGGACGCTGATGATCGGGCTCACCCTCGTCGTGGTGTTCGCCGCGCTCGCCGGGACGTCCGACACCGTCGGCCAGCTCGTCGGGTTCCGCGCCGGCTGGGGCCTCGGCAACGCGCTGTTCGTCGCCACCGCGCTCGCCGTCATCGTCGGCGCGGCGTCCGGCGGCGCCGAGAAGGCCATCGTCCTGTACGAGGCCGCGCTCGGCCTCGGCATCTCGCTCGGCCCGCTCGTCGGCGCCCTGCTCGGCGACATGAACTGGCGGTTCCCGTTCTTCGGCACCGCGGTCCTGATGGCCGTCGGCTTCCTGCTGATCAGCACGCTGCTCAAGGCGCCGCCGAAGCCCGCCGAGAAGACCCGGCTGACCGCGCCGATCCGCGCGCTCGCGCACGGCGGGCTGTCCACCACCGCGTTCACCGCGCTGTTCTACAACTACGCGTTCTTCACCGTCCTCGCCTTCACTCCGTTCGTGCTCGGGATGAGCGCGCACGGCATCGGCCTGGTGTTCTTCGGGTGGGGCGTGATGGTCGCGCTGGCCTCGGTGTTCGGCGCGCCGGCGCTGCAGCGGCGGATCGGAACGGTCCGCGTGATGTACCTCGGGCTGGCGCTGCTGGTGCTGTTCCAGCTCGGCCTCGCCTTCCTCGGACACGACGGGATCATCGTCTGCACGATCCTGTCCGGCATCCCGATCGGGCTGAACAACACCGCGTTCACCGAGGCCGCGATGGAGGTCTCCGACAACCCGCGGCCCGTCGCGTCCGCCGGGTACAACTTCGTCCGCTGGATGGGCGGGGCCCTCGCCCCCTACTTCGCGACCAAGCTCGCGGAAGAGGTCAACCCGCACCTGCCCTACGTGGTCGGCGCCGCCTGCTGCGCCGTCGCGATCGGCGTCCTCGTGACCCGGCGCCGCCACCTGGCGCCGCTGGAGCGCGTCGACATCGACCACACCTTCCAGGACGAGCCGCTTCCCGCCCACACGTGACGGACCGGCCCCGATGATCCCCGCGGCGGGGGGGGGCGACCGCACCGCGCCCCACCCGGAACACCCCCGCACA
>NZ_JBEZJL010000150.1:0-10198 GCF_040651755.1 Actinomadura sp. NPDC048394
GGGGGGGGGGGGGGGGCGGCCGCCGCGGGGGGGGCGCCCGCGGGCGCGGGGGGGGGCCCGGGCGGGCCCCGCCCCGGTGGGGGGGGTCCCGGTGCGGGGCGGGGCCGGCGCCGTCGACCGGGCCCGCACGGCGCTCGCCGCGGCCGTCCCCGGCCACGTCGCCACCACCCCGGCCGACCAGGAGCGGGGCAGGGACCAGCTGCTGGCCGACCTGCGGACGGGCGCGCTCACCGTGCTGGTCGTGTCGTTCCTCATCGCGATCACCAGCGCGGGCATCACCGGCGCGTCGGCGGTGCTGGACCGGCGGCAGGCCTACGCGATGCTGCGCCTCGCGGGTACGCCGCTGCGGGTGCTGGACCGGGCGCGGCGGCAGGAGACGCTCATCCCGCTCGTGGTGATGGGCGGCGGCTCGCTGGCGACCGGACTGTTCTTCGCCGCGCCGTTCGCGGTCGGGTTCGGCGCGTCCGGTGCGGTAACGCTCGCCGCGTTCGTGGCGGTCGGCTTCGGTGGGATCGCGGGCGCGAGCGCGCTGAGCCGACCGCTCCTCCGCTCGGTCACCGCCGACCCCGCGCCGACGCCCGACTAGCCGAATGAGTGTTCGAAGAATGTCCGAGGCGGGCTCTAGGTTGGGATGTGACTTAGGGGACAACCTGGGGCGATTGGGAACAGCCGCCGAACCGAGTGGCTTGTGACTACGTACCTAGGGGTATGTGACAACCGGTGGCCGTTGCACAGGCGCGGGGCCGCCGGGTCAAGGAAGGGGTGTCGACAGTGAGCGAAGCGACCGGCACATTCCATCTCACCCACCCACGGCTGGACGGGCCCGCGGAGCGGACCATCGTGCAGCCGTGGCTCACCGAACTCACCCACGCGACGCTGAACGCCTACGCCGAGGTTCCGCCGGCGCTGGCCGTGCTCGAACCGCTGCCCGCCCCGGCGCCCGTCCCGGCGGTGCCCGCGGCGCGGCGCGTCGCCGGCCGGCGCATCGCCCTGGCGGCATGACGGGCAAGGCGGCATGACGGGCAAGGCGGCCTGACGGCGGCCGCCTGACGGATCGGCTCCACGAAGGGGGCCGGGGCATCACGCCCCGGCCCCCTTTCGCATATCCTGCAATCTCACATCCTGAGATTCAGTTCTCAAAGTTTGAGAAGTCGGCGTAGGGTGCAGGCACCGACAGAGAGGTGATCCCGATGTCCGCGAACGCGACCTACACCCACGGCCACCACGCGAACGTGCTGAGCGCGCACCAGTGGCGCACCGTCGAGAACTCCGCCGCCTACCTGATCCCGCACCTGCGGGCCGGGTCGTCGGTCCTGGACGTCGGGTGCGGCCCGGGCACCATCACCGCCGGGATGGCCGAGCTGGTCGCGCCCGGACGCGTCGTCGCCACCGACGCCGCCGAGGTCGTGCTGGCCGACGCGCGCCGGAACGTCGAGGCCAAGGGCGCGACCAACGTCGAGTTCGCCGTCGCTGACGTCCACGACCTGGACTTTCCCGACGGCACGTTCGACGTCGTCCACGCCCACCAGGTCCTGCAGCACATCGCCGACCCCGTCCGGGCGCTGGCCGAGATGCGCCGGGTCGCCAAGCCCGGCGGCATCGTCGCCGCCCGCGAGGCCGACTTCGGCACCATGATCTGGTACCCGGAACCCGACGCCATGGCCCCCTGGCTGGACATCTACTACCGGGTGGCGCGCGGCAACGGCGGCGAGCCGAACGCCGGACGCCGCCTGGTCTCCTGGGCGCGGGAGGCCGGGTTCACCGACGTCACCGCGTCCGCGTCGGCCTGGTGCTACGCCACCCCCGAGGAGCGCGAGTGGTGGAGCGAGTCGTGGGGCGGCCGGATGCGGGACTCGTCCGTCGCGGACAAGGCCGTCGCCGGCGGCCACGCCACCCGCGAGGAACTGCAGCGCGTCTACGAGGGCTGGAAGGAGTGGGCCGCCGCGGAGGACGGCTGGTACTCCGTCACGCACGGCGAGATCATCTGCCGCGCCTGACCCGGTTCCCGGTCCCGGGACGCGGCGCCGGGGGCGGCCGCGTCCCGGTCAGGACCGCCCGTCGAGGAACTCCTCGGCCAGCCTCCGGGCGCGCCGGGGATCGGTGCCCGGGATCGAGAAGACGACCCGGAAGTACAGCGGCGCCACCACCCGGTCGATGATCTCCTCGACCGGCGGCGGGTCGGCCTCGCCGGCCGCCCGCGCCGCGGCGACGATCGCCTCCAGCGCGTCGTTCACCTGCCGCAGGCACTCGCGCAGGCCCGCCTTGCGCTCGTCGAGGTCCGCCGCGACCTCCGCGCGGAAGAACGCGATGCCGCCCGGACGCGACAGGTGCGCGAGATCCCACTCGGCGTACGCCGCGAGGTCGGCCCGCAGGTCGCCGGTCGGCGGGGGAGGGGCGTCGGCGTCCAGCTCCTTGGCGGCCACCTCGGCCAGCAGCGCGGGGACGGTGCCCCAGCGCCGGTAGACCGTCGTCGGATTGACCCCCGCGCGCGCCGCGACCAGCGGGATCGTGACCCGGTCGGCGCCGCGCTCGCAGATCAGCTCGGTGACCGCGTGGTGCACCGCGTCCCGGACGCGGGCGCTGCGCCCGCCGGGCCGCGCCGCCGCGGAACGGGTACCGGTGCTCATGTCGCCCAGGTTAACGCAATATTCTTTGCTTTAGGGCCGCGGGGAGGGTACGGTCTCTTAAAGCCAATATCTTTGCTTTAGGAGTCCGCCGTGACCACCGCCCTGCCGGCCGCGGAACCCGCCGCCGGCCCCCGCGCCCGCCGGCTGCCCCGCGCCGCCGCCTTCTGGACCCTCGCCGCCACCCTCCTCGCCTTCATGGCCGCGGCCGCCGCACCGTCCCCCCTCTACGTCGTCTACCAGGCCGAATGGAAGTTCTCGGCGACCACCCTCACCGTCGTCTTCGCCGTCTACGCGCTCGCGCTGCTGGCCGCCCTCGTCACCGTCGGCGCCCTCTCCGACCACATCGGCCGGCGTCCCGTCCTCACCGCCGCACTGATCGCCCAGGTCGCCGCCATGCTGCTGTTCGTCACCGCGGACGGCGTCGGCTGGCTCATCACCGCCCGCATCCTGCAGGGCCTCGCGACCGGCACCGCCACCGGCGCGATCAGCGCCGGCCTCGTCGACCTGCAGCCCCCGCACGACCAGCGCCTCGCGTCCCTGGTCAACAGCGCCACCCCCGGCATCGGCCTCGGCGCCGGCGCCCTCGGCTCCGGCCTGCTCGTCCAGTACGCGCCCGCGCCGACCACCCTCGTCTACTGGCTGCTCGCCGCGCTCTGCGCCCTCGCCGTCGCGGGCATCCTCGCCATGCCGGAGACGTCCGCCCGCCGGCCGGGCGCGCTCGCCTCGCTGCGCCCGCAGGTCAGCGTCCCCCGCGGCGCCCGCGGCACCTTCCTGCTGATCGTCCCGAGCCTCATCGCCACCTGGGGCGTCGTCGGCCTCTACATGTCGCTCGGCCCGTCGCTCGCCGCCGGCGTCCTCGGCGTCCGCAGCCACCTCGTCGGCGGCCTGGTCGTCTTCGCGCTGATGGCCGCCAGCGCCGCCGCCGTCATCGCGACCGGCGCCCGCCGTCCCCGCCCGATGATGATCGGCGGCTCGCTCGTCCTCGCCGCGGGCCTCGCCCTCACCCTCACCGCGCTCGCCACCACGTCCACACCGCTGTTCTTCACCGCCACGGTGATCTCCGGTCTCGGCTTCGGCGCCGCGTTCCTCGGCGCCTTCCGCATCGCCGCGTCCCTCGCCGAACCGGCCCGCCGCGCCGCCCTCTTCGCGACCGTCTACACCCTCAGCTACCTGGCCTTCAGCCTCCCCGCCATCGCCGCCGGCTTCGCCACCACGCACATCGGCCTGCGCGACACCGCCGACATCTACGGCGGCGCGGTGATCGTCCTCGCCCTGCTCGCCGCCGGCGGCCTCCTCCTCAGAGGCTCCACCGCCGAAAACCCCCCTCAGAGTTGATCACCTGCCCGCTGACCCACCGCCCCCACGACCCGCGGTCGCCAACCCGGCACCCTCGAACATCGGAGGCTCCTGCCCCCGCCGGGTGGCGACCCTCCCTCGAATCCGGGGAGGCGGACTAATAGCGCTGCGCGTACCAGGTGGGTTGCTCGCCGAACATGCCTTTGAAGTCGCGGATGAAGTGGCCCTGGTCGGCGTAGCCGAGGTCGGCCGCCAGCGCGGCCCAGTCGATCGCCCCGCCGGCGGCCATGCGTGCGGTCACCTCGTGCAGGCGGTAGCGGCGGATCACCCACTTGGGTCCGATGCCGACGTAGTCCGCGAACAGCCGTTGCAGCCCCCGCACGCTCAGCCCGAGCTCGCCGGCGAGGCGTTCGACCCTGGTCACGGCCTTGTCCTTGGCGATCAGCTCGACCGCGGCCACCGCCTGGCGTACCCGGGGGTCGTCGTCTGGCAGGTGTTCCAGCAGGAACGCCTCCACGGTCGGCACGTCGAGCGTCGTGGGCAGGTCCGGGCCGAACACCTCGGTCGCCGGGACGACGCGGTCGGTGATCGTCGAGACGGAGGCACCAAGGAACGGGCGGAAGCAGCCCGGCCGGAACGCGACGCCGAAGACGTGGTCACGGCCCTCGAGGACCTTGATCCGGTAGCCGCTGCACACGCCGCTGACGTCCGCGCGGCCGCCGCCGAACGACAGGTGCACGTTCGGGTACGGCACGATCTTCTGCCGGTAGGGCTCGGCGTAGTCCCAGCGAGCCTCCCAGTACCGCTCCACCCATGGCGCGAGCGCCGGCGACGGGTCGTGGAACGTGTGACGCTGAAACCTGGTCCACGCACCGCGCAGCTCACGAACGTCCCGCTCCACGCGGCGAAGTGTACGTCGCCTTTGTCCAATACCCCTCCGGCACGGGCCACCTAGCGTCGCCGCCATGTCACATCTGTCCAACGCCGCCGAGGCCATGGCCGCGGTCGCCCGCACCATCACCGACGACCAGCTCGCCAACAAGACCCCGTGCACGGAGTACGACGTGCGGGCACTGGTCAACCACCTCCTGTTCTGGGGCCCGTCGCTGGCCGGCGGCGGCCGCAAGGAGTCCGTCCCGCAGCCGGCGGCCGCCGAGTCCGATGTGGACCTGGCGGCCGGCGACTGGCGCGGCCGCCTGCTCGCCCTGCTGGACGACATCACCTCGTCGTGGGCGCCGCCGAGCGCCTGGAAGGGCGAGACCGACATGGGCACGCCGCAGACGCTGCCCGCGCCCGTCCTGGGCGACATGATCACCGGCGAGCTGGCCATGCACGGCTGGGACCTGGCCGTCGCGACCGGGCAGCGCCTGGAACTACCCGCCGACCTGCTGGCACATCTGCACGACACCGTGTTCGCCAGCGTGGAACAGGGACGGCAGATGGGCATGTACGGACCGCAGGTCGCAGTGCCGGCCGACGCGCCCACCTTGGACCGCATCCTCGGCCTGACCGGCCGTGATCCCGCCTGGACATAGTCCCCGACTGGTGATGTCGGATCGACCGGGCACCTCACCCCACCCGCAGCATGAACCCCGGCGCTCACGACGCCGACACCATCACAAACCAGACCTGGGGCCGAGGGCAATCTCCTGACGCCTGTCCCTTCGGTCCCAGCAGGCGGAAGCGCGACGCGCGCAGTGGACGGGCGCTGTGCGGGGAGCTTCCTTGGCGTCAAGGCTGCCGGCCGTCCCCGCTCGGCAGCGGGGGTGGCCAGGGGCGTCAGTCGAAGAGCTGTTCGGCGTTGTCGATGGTCGCGGCGCGCTGGATCCAGCGTTCCAGCTGGTCGGTGTCGGTGCAGCCGGTGATGCGTTCGTGGACGTGGTCGGGAACGGCGAGGCCGCGCGCCTTCAGGACCAGCAGTACCGATTTGGCCTCGCCTTCGGCGATGTGGCTCTTGGCGAAGTCTGACTGCCACTCGTAGTTCTTGAGGTCCATGGTCTCTTTCCGAGAGCGGCGCACGCGGCAGATGTGCGGAGGGCGCTGAGCTTCGATGGTGTCCGTCTGCTGCTGGCCGCCCCCGCGCGGCAGTGGGGGCGGCCAGGGGCGTCAGTCGAAGAGCTGTTCGGCGTTGTCGATGGTCGCGGCGCGCTGGATCCAGCGTTCCAGCTGGTCGGTGTCGGTGCAGCCGGTGATGCGTTCGTGGACGTGGTCGGGAACGGTGAGGCCGCGTGCCTTCAGGACCAGCAGTACCGACTTGGCCTCACCTTCGGCGCGGCCTTCGGCGATGTGGGTCTTGGCGAAGTCTGACTGCCACTCGTAGCCGGCGGTCTTCACAGTGTCCTCCAGGAGCTTGCGGGCAGCGTCGGAGAGCAGCGTCCTCAGGTAGTCATGGTACAGAGGGCCGGTGTCTCCGGTGAGGGTGTCGATGGCCGCCGCGACGGCGCTGACCACGGCGGATGCGTGCGGGCCGTCGGCGTGCGCGGGGGCGCTGAGGACGGCGAGTTCGGGCATGCGAGTGGCTTCGTCGAGGTCGGTGATCGGGGGGAGCATGCCGGGGTGGACGGTCAGGGGTTCGAGCACCCAGTTCGGGTGTCCCATGTCGATGGGGGCCGCGCATCTGCGCGCGCTGTTCTCGTCCGGGCACAGGACGAGCAGCGTCGCCCCGCACTTGTGGCGTAGCCGGAGCAGCGCGATGTAAGCGGGCCAGCTGTACTGCTTGCCGCCGTCGAACCGCTGCTGCGACTCGACGATGACGCCGTGGGTGCGCTCGTCCCTGGTGTCGAACAGGACGGTGGCGTCGCATCGGAGTTCGGCCGGGTTGAGATCGGCGAAGGATTCGGACGTGATGCTGGGGTCGCCGAGGATGTCCAGGTCGAAGACGGTCCGCAGGATGGTGGGGACGAGCTCGGGCCGGTTGCGGACCATCTCCAGCGGGAGCTCGTGTGCGCTCGTTGGCATGGAACGCAAACTAACGGTGATCGAACGGTCACGGGGCGTTCATGGTCTCGAATGATTATTCGAGACCATGAACGCGTTCGAGAGTGGTCAGAAGGGGCCGGTCAGGTCGCCCAGCTTGTCCGTTAGCTGGAGGTTGTGGGAGTAGTCCACCGGGACGGTGACGACGGACACGGTGTCCTCGGCGAGGGCCTTGCGGAGGGTGGGGAGCAGCTCGCCGGCCGATTCGACGCGGTAGCCGCGGGCGCCGAAGCTCTCGGCGTACTTCACGAAGTCGGGGTTGCCGAACTTGATGTGGGAGCTGGTGCCCATGTCGAGGTCCATCTTCCACTCGATCAGGCCGTAGGCGGAGTCGTCCCAGATCAGGACGGTGATCGGGATGTTCTCGCGGACGGCGGTCTCCAGTTCCTGGGAGTTCATCAGGAACGCGCCGTCGCCGGTGGCGGCGAGGACCCGGCGGTCGGGGTGGGCGAGCTTGGCGGCGAGGGCGCCGGGGACGGCGAAGCCCATGGACGACAGGCCGTTGGAGACGAGGAGGGTGTTCGGCTCGTACGTCGGGTACATGCGGGCCATCCACATCTTCACCGCGCCGGTGTCGGCGAGGACGATGTCGGCGCGGCCCATGGCGGCGCGGACGTCGGCGACGATGCGGCGGGGGGAGAGAGGGAAGCCGTCCTCGGTGGCGCCCTCGGCGAGCTCGTCGCGCATCATGCGGCGGATCTTCTCGCCGGTGCCGTTGACGTCCCAGCGGCGGTGGACGCTGTCGGCGAGGGCGCGCAGGGAGCGGGAGATGTCGCCCTGGATGCCGACGGTGACGGGGTAGTGGTCGTCGACCTCGGCGGGCGACTGGTGGATGTGGATGATCTTCTTGTCGGCGTTCGGGTTGATCTTGACGGGGTCGAACTCCTGGAGCTCGTAGCCGACGGCGATGAGGACGTCCGCCTCGTCGAAGCCGAAGTTCACGTAGTCGTGGCGCATGAAGCCGACGGCGCCGAGGGCGTTGCGGTGGTCGTCGGGGAAGACGCCCTTGCCGTTGAAGGTGGTGGCGACGGGCAGGCCGAGGCGCTCGGAGAAATGGATCAGCGCGTCGCTCGCGCGGTCGCGGGTGGCGCCGTGCCCGGCGAGGACGATCGGCTGCCGGGCGAGGGCGATCACGTCGGCGGCGCGGGCGATCTGCGACGGCGACGGCTCCTGCGGCCGGACGATGTTGACCGGCAGGGGCTTGAGCGCGTCCGAGACCTTGGCGGACTCGACGTCCTCGGGGATGGCGAGGTAGACGGCGCCGGGACGTTCGGTCTGCGCGGTCTTGAACGCCTTGCGGACCATCTCCGGCAGCGCCTCGGCGGTCGGGGCCAGCTCGGACCACTTGGTGATGGGGCGGAACAGCGACACCAGGTCGACGATCTGGTGCGACTCCTTGTAGATGCGGTCGAGGCCGACCTGCGCGGAGATCGCGACGACGGGGGTGCTGTTGGTGGTGGCGTCCGCGACGCCGAGCTGCAGGTTGATGGCGCCCGGGCCGAGGGTGGCGGAGGCGACGCCGGCCTTGCCGGTGAGGCGGCCGTAGATCTCGGCCATGAACGCCGCGCCCTGCTCGTGGCGGACGAGGATGTAGCGGATCGATGAGTCGTTCAGGGCGTGGACGAAGTGGATGTTCTCCTCGCCCGGTATGCCGAAGACGTATTCGACGCCCTCCGCCTCGAGGGTCCTGACGAGCAGCCGGGCGGCGTCTTCCTGCGTGGACATCGTGTGTCCCATCTCCAGTCTGTGATCTCCGGGTGCCTTCGGTGCAGCGCCCGGTTCGCCGCCTCCATTCCATCGCGCCGTGTGTGATCGGTTACGGGCGGCCCACCCCGAAATGGGGAGGGGCGGCCCGGCGTGCGCCGGACCGCCCCTCCCCATGCCCCGGTAACTCGGGGTGGCCTGATCACGAACGTAGAACCCGCGCGTCGGCGGCGGGAACTTTCCGTTGCGTGATAATTCTGGGCGAAAAGGTACGAACCTCTTGCTCAGCCGTCGACCATCTCCCTGATCGCGCGCAGCGTCGGCTCGTCCTTCACGCCGGCGATCAGCACGGTGCTGACCGGGCTGTCGCGCCACAGCTGGAGCCGCTCCTTGATCCGGCCGAGCGGGCCGAGCAGCGAGATCGCGTCGGCCAGCTCGTCGGGGACGGCCTTGATCGCCTCGGGGCGGCGGCCGTCCAGGAACAGCTCCTGGACGCGCTGCGCCTGCTCGGCGAAGCCGAGCCGGCCGATGAGGTCGAGGTGGAAGTTGCGGTCCTTGGCGCCCATCCCGCCGATGTAGAAGGCGAGCGGGATCTTGGCGAACTCGAGCGCGGAGGCCAGGTCGTCGGTGACGATCGTGGTGACGGTCGCGGCGATCTCGAAGCCGTCCGGGCGGTTCGCGAGGGACGCGCCGAACACGGGCTCGATCTGCTCGGGGTCGACGAACAGCGGCAGCCAGCCCTGCGCCACCTCGGTGGACAGCGCGACGTTCTTCGGCCCCTCGGCGCCGAGGTAGACGGGGATCTCCGGGCGGACCGGGTGGACGATCGACTTCAGCGGCTTGCCGAGGCCCGCGCCGCCGGGGTACGGCAGCGGGTAGTGCGGGCCCTCGCTGGTGACGGGCTCCTCGCGGCGCCAGACCTGCCGGACGATGTCGAGGTACTCGCGGGTGCGGGCGAGCGGCTTGGGGAACGGCTGCCCGTACCACCCTTCGACGACCTGGGGGCCGGACGCGCCGAGCCCGAGGATCACCCGTCCGCCGGACAGCGCGTCGAGGGTGAGCGCGTGCATCGCGGTGGCGGCGGGGGTGCGCGCGGACATCTGCACGACGGCGGTGCCGAGCTTGATCCGGGACGTGCGGGCGGCGTACCAGGCGAGGGGGGTGAACGCGTCGGAGCCGTAGGCCTCGGCGGTGAAGACCGAGTCGTATCCGCAGCGCTCGGCGGCCAGCACCGTCTCGGTCTGGTCCTCGGGTTCGCTCTGCCAGTAGCCGACGTTGATGCCGAGCTTGAGGTCCGCGGTCACGTTGCCATCCTCCGGTCGCGGTGCGCGCCGCCGGGTCTGCGGCGCACGGGCGATACTAGAACACGTTCTACTTTCCGGGGAAGGGCGGGGTCGGCGACCCGGCGGCGGGCGCGCGGCCGGGCGCGTCGGTGACGGGCGACGGGCGCGCGGCGGGGTGCGGCGACGAGCACGGCGGCGGGCGGCGGGCACGGGGGAGGGGCGCGGGGGGGGGGGGGGGGGGCCGCGGGGGGGGGGGGGGGGGGGGCGCGGGGGGGGGGGGGGTGGGGCGGGGGGGTGGGGAGGTGTGGTGGG
>NZ_JBEZJL010000151.1:0-9966 GCF_040651755.1 Actinomadura sp. NPDC048394
GTATGTTATCTCGTCTCCTGCCCTCATCGTGGCGCCGCGGGGGGGCGGGGGCCCCCCCCCCCGCCGCCCCCCCCCGGCCCCCCCCCCCCCGCCCCCGCCCCCCCCCCCCGGAACGGTGCGTCCGGAACCGGGCGTCCGAAACGGGGAAATGTGGGGCGTGCAACACGCCGGACCTGCGAACCTCCGGCGCCCGCCGGACCATCTCACTAACGTGTCCAGAGCGATGACGTTGGAAGTGGAGTTGCCGGACCACGACCCGGACGAGCCGGAGCAGACCGACGAGCGCCCGCGCGGCCGGAAGAGGCGCGGACGGCGCAGGAGGCCGCTCTGGTTCACGGTCCCGGTGACCGTGCTGTGCGCCCTCGTCGCCATCGTCGTGCTGACCCCGCTGACCGTCGGCGCCCGCGTCTGGTACCAGGCCCGGCAGGACGAGCGGCCCCGCTCCGACGCGATCATCGTGCTCGGCGCCGCGCAGTACAACGGGGTGCCGTCCCCGACGCTGCGGTGGCGCCTGCAGCACGCCCTCGACCTGTACCGCGACAAGGTCGCGCCCGCGATCGTCACCGTCGGCGGCAAGGCGCCCGGCGACGCCTACACCGAGGCCGAGTCCGGGCGCCGCTGGTTGATCGAGAAGGGCGGCGTGCCCGCGTCCAAGGTCGTCGCGGTGCCGGTCGGACGCGACACCCTGGAGAGCATGAAGGCGGTCGGCAAGGCCTACAAGGCGCGGCACTGGACGTCCGGCGTGATCGTCACCGACCCGTGGCACGCGCTGCGCTCCAAGCGGATGGCCGAGGACAGCGGGATCAAGGCGGCCGCGTCGCCGACCCACAGCGGCCCGAGCGTGCAGACCCGCGACACCCAGTTCCACTACATCGTGCGGGAGACCGGCGGGTACCTGTCGTACGTGCTGCTCGGCAAGAGCGTGAAGACGCCGAGCGAGACCATCAAGATCATCCACGGGGACCCGACCGCGACGGTGTCGCCGAGCCCGCCGGCCGGCGCGACCCCGGGCGGCGCGCCGACCCGCTGACGTTCGGCGCCGGAGCCGGGCCCCAGCGAACGTCCGCGGCGGTCCGCCTGCTTACCCGCCCTTCGCCCGCTTACTCTGGAAGGACATGACCCAGAACCCGTCACGCACCGGACGCTCGGAAGGGTCCGGATACTCCGGCACCGACAAGCTGCGCTGGGCGCCCGAGCCCCCCAAGCGCCGCGACCGTACGGCGTTCGAACGCGACCGCGCCCGCGTGCTGCACAGCGCCGCCCTCCGCCGCCTCGCCGCCAAGACCCAGGTCGCCTCGCCCGGCGCGGACGCCGCCGCCGACACCGTCCAGAGCCTGCGCACCCGCCTCACCCATTCGCTGGAGTGCGCGCAGGTCGGCCGCGAGCTCGGCAAGTCCCTCGGCTGCGACCCCGACCTCGTCGAGGCCGCGTGCCTCTCGCACGACATCGGGCACCCCCCGTTCGGCCACAACGGCGAGTCCGCGCTGGACATCGTCGCCCGCGACTGCGGCGGCTTCGAGGGCAACGCGCAGAGCCTGCGCGTCCTGACCCGGCTGGAGCCCAAGTCGTTCGCCCCCGACGGCCCGCCCCTGTACGGCCGCAGCGTCGGCCTCAACCTGACCCGCGCCGCCCTCGACGCGGCGATGAAGTACCCGTGGACACAGGAGCAGGCCGTCAACGGCAAGTTCGGCGTGTACGCCGACGACGTGGACGTCGCCGACTGGGTCCGCGAGGGCGCCCCGCCCGGCCGGACCTGCTTCGAGGCCCAGGTCATGGACTGGAGCGACGACGTCGCCTACTCCGTCCACGACCTGGAGGACGCGCTCGTCGCCGGGCACGTCGACTTCGCGCGGCTCGCCGACCCGTCCGAGCGGCGGCTCGTCGCCGCCACCGCCGCCAAGCTGTACTGCGCCGACGCCGGCCTGGACGAGCTGGAGGAGCGGTTCGCCGCGCTGCTCGCCGAGCCGTACTGGCCCGACCGCTACGACGGCACGCCGCGCAGCCTCGCCGCGCTCAAGAACCTCACCAGCACGCTGATCGGCCGGTTCTGCCTGGCCGCCGAGACCGCCACCCGCGCCGCCCACGGCGACCGGCCGCTCACCCGGTACGCCGCCGAGCTGATCGTGCCGCGCGAGCAGCGGCTGGAGAACGCGCTGCTCAAGGGCATCACCGCGCACTACGTGTGGATCAGCCACGAGGAGGTCAGGGCCCGCCAGCGCACGCTCATCACCGAGCTGGCCGAGATGATGCTCGCCGGCGCGCCCGCGTCCCTCGACCCGGGGTTCCGCGAGGCGTTCGTGGACGCCGAGGACGACGCGGCCCGGCTGCGCGCCGTCGTCGACCAGATCGCCTCGCTCACCGACCTGTCGGCGATCGCCCGCCACCGCCTCCTCGGCGGCCGCCCCCAGTAGCCCCCGCCCGGTGGGTTCTCGGCCCTGCCGGGCCCGGGTGCGTGCATTCCGCCCCGACGCGCCGAACAATGACCCTTGTCTCGTTACGGAGGCCGCTGTAGGGATAGCTACAAGTCATCTACAGGAGGTCGCCATGCCCGAGGAGACGTTCGTCATCGTCGGTGCCGGCCTTGCCGGAGCCAAGGCGGCGGAGACGCTCCGCGAGGAGGGCTTCGCGGGCCGTGTGCTACTGATCGGCGAGGAGATCGAGCGGCCGTACGAGCGGCCGCCGCTGTCCAAGGGGTTCCTGCTCGACAAGGAACCGCGCGACAAGGCGCACGTGCACGAGGCGGACTGGTACGACAAGCACGACGTGGAGCTGCGCGTCGGCGTCTCGGTCACGGCGATCGACCGGGCCGCGCACGAGGTGCGCCTGTCGACCAAGGAGCCGATCCGCTACACCAGGCTGCTGCTGGCGACCGGCGCGTCGCCCCGCCGCCTGGAGGTCCCCGGCTCCAAGCTCCAGGGCATCCACTACCTGCGCACCATGGCCGACTCGGCGGCGCTGAAGCAGGCGCTCGCGCACGGCGGCCGGCGCGTCGTCGTCGCCGGCGCCGGCTGGATCGGGCTGGAGGCGGCCGCCGCCGCCCGCGCGTACGGCAACGACGTCACGATCATCGAGCCGGAGCCGGCGCCGCTGCACGCCGCGCTCGGCCCCGAGCTCGGCCGCCTGTTCGCCGACCTGCACCACGAGCACGGCGTCGACGTGCGCCTCGACCAGGGCGTCGCCGGGTTCTGGGGCGCCGGGCAGGTGTCGGCCGTGGTCACCTCCGGCGGCGCCGAGGTCCCCGCGGACGTGGTCGTCGTCGGCATCGGCGTCCGGCCGAACGCGGGGCTCGCCGAGAAGGCGGGCCTGGAGGTCTCCGACGGGATCCTCGTCGACCAGTCGCTGCGCACCTCCGACCCCGACGTCTACGCCGCGGGCGACGTCGCGAACGCCTACAACCCGCTGCTCGGCCGCCGGGTCCGGGTGGAGCACTGGGCGAACGCGCTGAACGGCGGGCCCGCCGCCGCGCGCGCCATGCTCGGCCACGACGTCGTGTACGACCGCGTCCCGTACTTCTTCAGCGACCAGTACGACCTCGGTATGGAGATGTCGGGCGTCGCCGCGCCGGGGGAGTACGACAAGGTCGTCTACCGCGGCGACGTCGCCGCCCGCGAGTTCGTCGCGTTCTGGCTGAACGAGGGCCGGGTCGTCGGCGGGATGAACGTCAACGTGTGGGACGTGACCGGGGACGTGCAGGCGCTGATCCGCTCCGGGCGCCCGGTCGACGAGGCCCGGCTGGCCGATCCGGCGGTGCCGCTCGCCGATCTCGTGGCCTGACCCCGCCCTTCCGATCTTTGTCACCGGCGGGCCGTATCGAGCCGGACTGTAAGGCACGTACAGTCGGCCGGGTGGTGACGGAGGAGATCGCGGCGCCGCCGGTGCGGGCGCGCCTGGCGGTGACGGTGGCGTTCGTGGCGCACGGGCTGCTCGGCGCGGCGTGGGTGGCGCGCATCCCGCAGATCAAGGAGCATCTCGGGCTGAGCGCGGGCACGATGGGCGTCGCGCTGCTCGGCGCGCCGGTCGGGGTGGTCGCCGCGGTCCGGTTCGCCGGCTGGATCGTGCACCGCTGGGGCAGCCGCGCCACGACGGTCGCCGCCGGGACCGCGGGCGCGCTGTCGCTCGTCCCGCTCGGGCTGTCGTGGAACCTCGCGTCGCTGATCTGCTCCCTGGTGCTGATGGGCGGCTCGCTCGGCCTGATGGACGTGGCGATGAACGCCCAGGGCGTCGCGGTCGAGCGCGGCTACGGGCGCCCGCTGATGTCCGGCCTGCACGGGGCGTACAGCATCGGGACGCTGCTGTCGGCGCTGGTCGGGTCCGCGGCGGCGCACGCGGGCGTCCCGGTCCCGGTGCACCTGACGGTCGCGGCGGCGGTGCTGGTGCTGCTGCTCGCGACCGGCTGCCGCGACCTTATGGATCGTTCCATCGACGAACTCCCGGACCCGGCGGGCACCGCCCTCGATGGGGTCTCCGAAACGCCGGACGCGGTGGGTGCGGTGGGCTCGGCGGGTGCGGCGGGTGTGGCGGGTGCGGGTGCGGGTGCGGTGGGTGCGGCGGGTGCGGGGCCCGGGCGGCGGGGATCCGCGGCCCGGGCCGCCCGATGGCCGCTGATCATGCTCGGGGTCATCGGGCTCTGCTCGTTCGTCGGCGAGGGCGCCATGGCCGACTGGAGCGCCATCTACCTGCGGGAAAGCCTCGGCACCGGGCCCGGCACGGCCGGCCTCGGCTACGCCGGATGCGCCATCGCGATGACCGCCGGGCGGCTCGCCGGCGACCGCGTCGTCGCCCGTTTCGGGCCCGTCGCCGTGCTGCGGACCGGATCGCTGGTCGCGGCGGCCGGGCTCGCCCTGGGGCTGCTGCTCGGGAACCCGGTGGCCGCCGTGTCCGGTTTCACGCTCTTCGGGCTCGGCGTCGCCGTCGTGGCGCCCGTCACCTTCAGCGCCGCCGGGAACGTCCCCGGCGTCCCGGCCGCCGCCGGGATCTCCCGCGTCACCGGCGTCGGCTACCTCGGCCTCCTCGGCGGCCCGCCCGTCATCGGATTCGTCGCGCAGGGCGTCGGGCTCGCGTGGGCGCTCGCCGTCCCGGCCGCGCTCGCGGGGCTGATCGTCCTGCTGGCTCCGGCCACCGCCACCGCCGAACGCTGAGGCCCGCGCGCCCGGTCCGGCCGGGTTGGGGTGGGATGGGGCGGGACCGTTTTGGCGGGGTTGTGACGTCGTTATATGTACCGTTCAGGTAAGGTCTGGGCGAGTGAGCACCATGCAGCGGTCGAGACCGGCGAAAACGGTCTCCTCCGCACCGGCGTACCGGGCGTTCCTCCGCGAGCTGCTCAGCTTCGGAGCGGTCGGCTTCGTCGGCACCCTCATCATGATCTTCGGCGCCAACCTGATGCGCGCCTGGCTCGGCGGCAGCCCCGTGACCAGCGTCGCCGTGCCGACGGTCGTGTCCACGCTGAGCTCCTACCTGCTCAACCGCTACTGGACGTTCCGGCACCGCGACAGCGAGGGCACCGGCCGCGAGTTCGCGATCTTCTTCGCGCTGAACGGCATCGGGCTCGGCATCCAGATCCTGTGCACCGGGTTCACCTACTACAGCCTCGGGCTGCACGGCGGCATCGCCTACAACCTCGGCCTCCTCGCGGGCGTCGTCCTCGGCTCGGCGTTCCGCTACTGGTCGTACAAGAAGTGGGTCTTCACCACGGCGGCCGCCTGAATTGGGCCGTCTCGACGACGAGTGGGCGCTGCACCGGCCCGCGGTGTTCGGCGCCGCCTACCGGATCACCGGCAGCGCCGCCGACGCCGAGGACATCGCCCAGGACGTGTGGCTGCGAGCCACCGCCCGCGGACCCCTCGACGACGTCCGCGACCTGCGCGCCTGGCTGATCACCATCGCCGCCCGGCGCGCCTACGACGTGCTCGGCTCCGCGCGCGCCCGCCGCGTCGACTACGTCGGGCCCTGGCTGCCCGAACCGCTGCTGACCGGCCCCGACGCCGCCGAACCCGTGCTCGTCGACGAGACCGCCGGCACCGCGATGCTGCTCGTCCTGGAGGAGCTGTCGCCGCCCGAGCGGGTCGCGTTCGTGCTGCACCAGGCGTTCGGCGTGCCCTACGACGCGATCGCGGAGGTGCTCGGCAGGACGCCCGCCGCGTGCCGGCAGCTCGCGTCCCGGGCCCGCCGCAAGATCGCCGCGGCGTCCCCGGCCCGCCCCGCCGGCACCGCGGAGCGGGACCGGGTGCTGCGCGAGTTCCGCGCCGCCTACGAGCGCCGCGACGAGGCGGCCCTGCTCGCGCTGCTCGACCCGGACGCCACCTACACCACCGACGGCGGCGGCCACGTCTTCGCCGCCCGGAAGATCATCGAGGGGGCGGGGCGCGTCGCCACCGCGCTGCTGCGGGTCGCCGTCCGGCAGCGGTTCGCGCTCGTCCCCGCCGAGGTGAACGGGGAGGCCGCGCTGCTCGTCCGCAACGGGGCGGGGCGGCTCGCCGCCGTCGACACCGTCGAGGTCCGGGACGGGCGGATCGTCGCGGTCCGCCGCGTCCTGAACCCCGAGAAGCTCGCCGCCGCCCGCGCGGCCGTCGGCTGGTAGCCGGTCCTCAGCCGGTGGGGCGGCGCATCGCGCCGTCCAGTTCGAGAGGCGAGACGCTGCCGGCGGTCGCGTCCAGATCGCCGTCCTTCAGGAACGCCTCGGCCGCCCGCAGCGCCGCCGTGTAGGCCGCGCCCGCCAGCGCCGTCCCCACGCTGACGCGCCGGACTCCCGCCTCCGCCAGCATCGCCACCGTCGGGCCGCCCGCGAAGAACGACCCCGCGTTGACCGGGATCGGGACCGCGGCGGTCAGCGTCCGCAGCAGGCCCAGGTCCAGCAGGCCCGGGACGAACAGGCAGTCCGCGCCCGCCTCCGCGTACCTGCCCGCCCGCGCGATCACCTCGTCCAGCCGTCCCGCCGGGTCGCCGACCTGGTGGAAGAACACGTCGGTGCGCGCGTTCACCACCAGATCGGGCGCGCCCGCCCCCGCCGCCGCCGCACGGGCCGCGGCGATCCGCTCCGCCTGCGCCTCGGGGGAGTGCAGCGGGCTGCCCGCTGGGCCCGGCGAATCCTCCAGGTTGATCCCCACCGCCCCCGCGTCCACCACCGCCTCGACCGTCGCCGCGACGTCCCCCGGACCGGGACCGTACCCGCCCTCGACGTCCGCGGAGACCGGAACGTCCACCGCGCGGACGATCCGGCGGACCGCCGCCGCCATCGCGTCGCGGCCGAGCTGCTCGCCGTCCGGCCTGCCGAGCGCCCACGAGACCGCCGCGCTGGACGTCCCGATCGCGGACGCCCCCGCCCGCTCGATCACCGCCGCGCTGCACGCGTCCCACGCGTTCGGCAGGACCAACAGCCCCTCGTGGTAGGAGCGGAACAGCCGCGCCTTCTCATTGACCGTCATGTCCTGGATCGCCGTCATGCCGCCGAACCTAGGGCCGCGAATCGGCCCAGTAGAAGAGCCAATCCGGGCCCGTTCGATTGAGCCGATCCCGCCTGTCACACGCCCCGGGGGCGCGTCGTCTCCCTGGTGACGAAGGGAGAACGACCATGGCACGCATGCTCCTGCAGGAGGCGACCCCCGAGGTCTACCGGGGCTTCATGAAGATCGCCGGGCTCATCCACCGCGGGCCGCTGCCCCGGCCGACCCAGGAGCTCATCAAGATCCGCGCCTCCCAGCTCAACGGATGCGCCTTCTGCGTCGACCACCACATCCGGGACTTCCGGGCGCTCGGCGAACCCGAGGAACGCGTCCACCACCTGACGGTGTGGCGCGAATCGCCGCTCTACACCGAACCGGAGCGCGCCGCCCTCGCCTACACCGAGGCCGTCACCCGCCGGGAACCCGTCGGCGACGAGCTCTGGGAGACGCTCCGCAAGCACTACCCGGACGACCGCGAGCTCGGCGACCTCGCCGCCCTCGTGTCGCTGATCAACGCCCTCAACCTCTTCGGCGTCCCGCTGAAGCTCAGGCCGCCGGTCCGGGACTGAACCGCGGCCGCACGTCCCGCGCCCCGTCCCGGGCCCGCGCGGGACGTGCGGCTCCGCGGCTCAGCGCCCCGCCGGGACGATCTTCTCCGTCTGGCTCAACGCCTCCGCGAGGACGCCCGTCAGATCCTGGCCGGTGCCCTGCGAGAAGATCACCTCGTCCACGCCCTGCTCGGCGAGCCGCCCGACCGTGTCGACCGCCGCGCCGACCGACGGCGTCTCGGTGAAGAAGGTCAGCGACGTCTTCTCGATCTCCGCGTAGTCGCGCCCCTCCCGCTCGCAGTGCTCGCGCAGCACCTCCAGCTTCCGGGGCAGCTCCTCGCCGTCGAAGATGTTGCAGGCGTCCGCGTACTTGGCGACGAACCGCAGCGTCTTCTTCTCGCCCGTGCCGCCGATCAGGATCCGCGGATGCGGCCGCCGCAGCGCCGGCGGCGAGTTCAGCGGACGCTCCAGCCGGTAGTGCTCGCCCTCGAACGCCGACTCGTCGCCCTCCCACATCTGGTGCGCGATCCGCAGCGTCTCCTCCAGCCGCTCGAACCGCTCCGCCGTCGGCGGGAACCGCACCCCGAGGCCGCGCGACTCCTCCTCGTTCCACGCCGCGCCGATGCCGAGCCAGGCCCGCCCGCCGGACAGGACGTCCAGCGTCGTCACCGTCTTCACCAGGATGCCGGGATGCCGGTACGTCACGCCGGTGACCAGGGTGCCGAGCGTGATCCGCTCCGTCAGCGCCGCCGCGTACGCGAGGGCCGTGTAGCCCTCCAGCATCGGCTCGTCCGCCGGGCCGACCATGTCGATCTGGAAGAAGTGGTCCATCACCCACAGCGAGTGCAGCCCGCCCTGGTCCGCCTCCTTCGCGATGCGGGCGAACGTCGGGCCTATCTGCTCCGGCCCGCCGGGGAAGGTGAAGCTGGGCACCTGGAGTCCGATGCGCATGAAGGTTCCCTCGTTCTCTCGTGCTCGTCGCATTGCCTGCCAACGACTCTGCGACCTGGAGCGCACTCCAGGTCAAGTCCGGCGTCCGCTGCATACCCCGCCGGCATGAGGCCAGTCTCGGCCATCGAGCCCGTTCTGGTCGGGTTCCCGTCCAGGTGACGCAGCGCCGACCCTGGTCATCGAGCAGCACTCGAAACGGAACGGCACGCGGCAGCGGCGCACTCCACACCGCCGCGCCAAGCCCGCACAGCCCGCTCAACCCCGCCGCAGCGCTCGCCACATTCCCCACCACGGCAACCGCACCACCCCCACCGTGCAAGGCGACGCCCGCGTCACCGTCGCTGTCCTGGCGGCGACCGCGCCACCGTCTGTGCGCGGCGGCGACCGCACCGCCCCACTATGCGCGGCAGCGACCGCGCTACCCTCACGGTGTGTGGCGGCGATAGTCCGGAACGCCGCCGTGACCCAGCCCGACTACCGCACGGCCCATCTCGCCGTCGGTGACCCGCTCGTCCAGATCTCCGTCCGCCACCCAAGCGCGCAGCACCTCCGCAGTCCGCGCCCGCGTCGCCGGATCCCTTGCACCTTCCAGGCCGCCGATCCCCACCTTGACGAGCCCGGCCAGCATGGTGACCAGTGACCCTTTGAGTTGGATGATCGCCTCCGCCGCCTGCCGTGCGGTTTACCCAGGGGAGTGCGCGCGCTGCCGCGGCGGCTTGGCGGCGCCCGCGCTCAGTCAACGGCGCGTCGTGCAAGGCTCCGGCAGACTTGGCGACGACACTTTCGGACTCGGCATGGCCGCCGGGACATATCACTTCCAAGGCATCGTGCATTAAGGAATGGCAATCGATGTGAAGTGCTCTGGTCGGTGTGTGTGAGGTGGGGTGTGGTGGATTCGTGTGGGCGTACGGGGTGGTTCGAAGACGGTGTTCGGGGGAATCGCAAGAGGGGTGTTCGGGTGGTGGGGTGGCGCTTGCGTACGGGGCCGCCCCTCCAAAGTCAAGGGCGCCTTCGGCGTCGCTTCGCGA
>NZ_JBEZJL010000152.1:0-9692 GCF_040651755.1 Actinomadura sp. NPDC048394
GCGACGCCGAAGGCGCCCTTGACTTTGGAGGGGCGGCCCCGTACGCAAGCGCCACCCCACCACCCGAACACCCTTATCCACGATCTCCCGAACACTGGAACACGCCACACCCTCGCTCCGGCCATTTGCCTCACCTGCAGCGCGCAGCCCAGCACCACAGCACCACATCCCCGGATCCCTATGCCTCTGCGTCGCTACGCCGCACACCGCCGGGAACAGTCCGGGCACCACCACAGCGCGTCCACGACCGACCCACCCATCTTCAACGACACGCACCCCGCCCACGCGCACCTCGACGACCCACACCTCAACGACGCGCACCCGACGAGATGGCAGATGATGGTGGGCGTTTCGTTGCGGCTACCCGCTGCGCGAACGACCGGCCCTTCGTGACGCCCGGCTTTCGGCTGTATCTCGACTTTGCGGTGGTGCGCTCCTTCGCCCCCGCGAGGAGCGACTCCACCGGGCTCGCGATCACGCCGACCGCCTGGGCGCCGCGCATCGCGAAAGCCGCCGCATCCTGACCACGCCACCCCGCTAGGCCGCCTCGCCAGGCCGCCTCGCCTGGGCGCCGCGCATCGGGAGAGCCGCCGCGTCCTGACCACGCCACCCCGCCACGCCGCCCCGCCAGGCCACCCCGCCAGGCCACCCCGCCAGGCCACCCCGCCAGGCCGCCTCGCCTGGACGCCGCGTATTGGGAGAGCCGCCGCGTCCTGGCCACGCCACCCCGCCAGGCCACCCCGCCACGCCGCTCCGCTTGGGCGCCGCGCATCGGGAGAGTCGCCGCGTGCTGGCCAGGCCACCCCGCCAGCCCCCCGGCCCGGCTCCACCCGCCCGGCTCCACCCGCCCGGGCCCATCCCGCCGGGCCACCCCGCCCGGGCCACCCCGCCAGCACGCCCCTCCACGCCATCTCGCCACGCCACGCCGGCCGGGCCACCCACCACCCCGCCCGGGCCACCCCCAGGGCACCCGACAGCCCGCCCTGCCACGCCGTCCCACCGCGCCGGACGGGGTGGGTGTTAGAGGGTCCAGAGAAGGACGGTTTTGTCGGTGGAGGCGGCGAGGATCTTGCCGTCGGGGGTGAAGGCGACGGATCCGCCGCCGGCTCCGGTGCGGGTGGTGGTCCGCTTGGCCACGTCCCACAGGCGGGTGGTCTTGTCCGAGCTGGTGCTCGCCAGCGTCTTGCCGTCGAGTCCGAAGACCACCGAGGTGACGGTGCTCGCGTGGCCGGTGAGGGTGGCGACACCGGTTCTGGTGTTCGTGTCCCATAGGCGGACGGTGCTATCGGTACTGCCGCTGGCCAAGGTCCTGCCGTCAGGGCTGAACGTCACCGAGCCGACCGCCTGTGTGTGGCCGGCGAGGGTGCCGATGGGCTTCCAGCCGGGCACGCTCCACAGGCGGATGCTGTGGTCGCCGGTGCCGACCCCGTTGTCGTGCCCGCTGGCCAGGATCTTGCCGTCGGGGCTGAACGCCAGCGCGCTGACGGTCTGGGCTTGGGGCCTGATCGTGGCGATGTGGGCGTGGGTGCGCAGGTTCCAGATGCGGATGGTCTCGTCGACGCTGCCGGTGGCGAGGGTCTTTCCGTCCGGGCTCAGCGCCATCGCGAAGACCGCTTTCTCGTGGCCGATGAGGGCGCCGACCCGGGCGTGGGTCCGCACGTCCCACAGCAGCGCGAGGTCGTCGCCTCCGGCGACGAGCGTCCTGCCGTCGGGGGTGAAGGCGAGTTGGCCGGCTCCTTCCTGGAAGCCTCGCAAGGTCGCGATCTGGGTGCCGGTGGAGGTCTTCCACAGCCGGACGGTCTTGTCCTCGTCGCTGGTGGCCAGGATCCGGCCGTCCGGGCTGAACGTCAGGCAGTCGACGGCGGCGCTGTGGCCGGCGAGAGCCCGTCCGTTCCCGAGGGGCTGCGGACGGGCGGGCGTCCGGCCGGTGGACGTGGCGCCGTGTCCGGTGCCGCACGCTTCCGACAGCATCAGGGCGGCTGTTCCCATGCCGGCGAGCAGGACGCTGCGGCGCCGGATCGGCCGCCCCGCGCTCGTGCCCTGTAGAGAAGGCGACGCACCCGTCATGACAGCGTTCCTTTCGGAGGAGGTACCGTCCGGGGCTGATCCCGAACGGTTGGTATTAGCGCACCGCGTCCGCTTGTGTCTAGGGCGCGGCTTTCGGACCGTCGTCCGTCGGGTCGCATGGACCGACCGCAGTACGGCGAGGGTGCAGGTTGTACCGGCGATACCGGCCCCGCAGATCACGGCGTACGGGGGTGCCAGTGCGGCGGCGGCACCTCCGGCGATCATGCCGGCGCCTTGGAAGGTCATGAGCCCGGCGCCCAGCAGGGACATGGCGCGGCCCCGCATCCGCTCGGGCACGGCTTGCAGGAACCACTGGTCCATACCGAGCGCGTAGGCGGCGCACAGGCCGGTGAGGAACAGGAGAGCGACGGCGAGCGGCAGCGACGGGCGGAAGGCGAAGGCCGCCATCGGCAGCATCGACGCGCCGGCGAGCGGCAGCGCGATGTGCTCGCGGGCCGCCGCCCCGAGCAGCACACCGGCCAGCACCTCGCCCACTGCGGTTCCGGCGGGCATCGCGGCCAGGAACAGGCCGAAGCCGACCGAGCCCGCACGGGCCGCGTCCGCGAAGGGCGCGGCGGTCCCTTCCGCGACGACGAAGAACATCGGCGGCATCCACCACATCAGGAGGAGGGCGCGGATCCGGGGGACGGCGAACAGCCGCCGGGCGGAGGTGATCGAGTCTCGCATCATCCCGCCGTGCCCTGATTCTGGAGCCGGACGGTCGCCGCCGCCCAGCCGTATCAGCAGCGCGGACCCGAGAAAGGTGCAGACGGTCACGTAAAGGGCGGTGCGCGGCGACATCCACACCAGCACGAGCCCGCCGAGGCCGTAACCGATGATCTGCGAACTCTGCGAGACGATCCGCACCAGCGAGCGTCCCAGGGCATAGGCGTCTCCCGGCAGGATGCTCGCCAGGCTCGCCGCGCGCGTCCCGGTGAACAGCGGCGACATCATCGACACCGCGAACCGGAGGGCGAACAGCAGCGCGAGCGGGGTCACCGGGGATCGGCACGGATCCGCGCCGGATGGCCAGGGGGTCATCCGGTCTGGGGGTGCCTAGAACGGCCATCGCGAGCACGCAGGCCGCCGACAGCAGGTCGCAGGCGACGAGCACGCGCCGGGCCGGGTACCGGTCGGCGATGCCGGACAGGAGGATCCCGCTGAGGGCGTAGGGCAGCAGGCCGAGGGCGAAGACGAGTGCCGTCAGCAGCGCCGAGCCGGTCCGCCGGAACACGAGAGCGGCCAGGGACACTTCGGCGAACACGCCGCCCAGGCCGGAGAGCACATGGGCTGCGAATATCGCCCGGAACTCCTTATTGGCGAACACCGAACCGTAGCCGGCTTCGGCTCTCGTCCTGTTCTCCCGGGAAGAGGTGGGGGCTGACATGCGGGCGGTCTCTCTTTTCCTGCCTCGGCGCGGACGGGGAGGTCGCTCGTCCGAGCGGACGCCGGGCCCGAAGACGGCCTGGTCACCGAAGCGGCCGGCCGGGTCTTCGGGCCCGGCGCGACGATCCCGGTAGGCGATCTGGCCCGGGATCGGCCTTTCTCAGTTCTCGCTTAGCCGGGGAACCAGGTCATGGTGTTCCACCTCCTCGCCGCACGACAGTCCGCCAATTCCGGGAGGGCGTTCAGGAAATGCCCCCGGATATAGGGACCCGCCACCTCGCGGAAAACCGTCGGAGGCCGGAACGCGGTGGCAGTGATCCGCGTCACTCACGCCCGAGGCCGCATCACCCAGGTGCGACGCCGCATCACTCGCGCCCGAGGCCGCCGCGAAGCCCGTCTCGCGGGGGACGGGGATGGGCCGCTCGGGGGAGGCGGGCGGTGCGGCGGGGGCGGGAGCGTGGGGGCATCGCGAGATCAGGAGGAAGCGGTGTCCCGGAAATTCACGATCAAGGCCGCGGTGGTCGCGGCGCTCGTCGCCCTCATCGCGGGGGCGATGCTGGCCACGGGGTCCGGTGAGCCGGCCGCGCACGCGCTCGGGGCCGTCCGATGACCGCCGTGGACGCGGTCGCACCCAGCGCGGCGGCGACGCGGGGGCCGGTGCCGCGCTGGGCGGACTGGGCGGCGCAGGCGACGATATGGTGCGCGCTCCCGTCCGGGATCTGGCGGATCCTGTTCGCGCTGGGCCTGCCGGCGGGGTTCACGGGGTCGCAGGATCCGGCGAACGGGCCGTGGTTCGTGCTGCCGTACGTGATCGCGCTGACGGCCCTGTCCGAGACGCTCGCGTTCCTCAGCCTCGGGCTCGTCCGGCCGTGGGGCGAGGTGTGGCCGCGCTGGGTGCCGGTCCTGCGCGGCCGCCGGATCCGTCCGCTCGCGGCGATCGTCCCGGCGGCGCTCGGTTCGGTCGCGCTGATGTGCCTGTGGACGCCGCTGGCCTTCGGCTTCTCGGACAGCGACCCGGAGATGCCGCACGGCGCGAAGGCCGCCATCCTGTACGCCTGCTACCTCCCGCTGGTCGCGTGGGGGCCGCTGCTGGCGGCGGTGACGGCGGCGTACGCGGTGCGCCGTCGCCGACACGGATGACGGGTTCCCATTCGTCCAAGACCGTCGCGTCCCGGCCGCATAGCGTCGTGCCGGAGACCGCAACTTCACTGGAGCCGCTAGAGATGACCGTTCGCCGCGTCGTGCCCAATGTCCGTTCCGATGCCGCCGGGAAGAACCGCGAGTTCTACGGCCTGCTCGGGTTCGAGGAGGTCATGGACCTCGGGTGGGTCATGACGCTCGCCTCCCCGGACGTCCCGACCGCGCAGATCAACGTCATGACGGCGGACAGGTCGGCACCGGTCGATCCGGACATCAGCGTGGAGGTGGACGACGTCGACGCGGCCTACGCGGCGATGCGGGAGCGGGGCGCGGAGATCGTGCATCCGCTGCAGGACGAGGAGTGGGGCGTGCGGCGGTTCTTCGTCCGCGACCCGGACGGCCGCGTGATCAACGTCGTCACGCACCGCTGACGCCGGGGCCCTTGCGGCGCTGGTAGTGGCGGGCGACGCGGACGCGGTTGCCGCAGCGGGCGGCCGAGCACCAGCGGCGGCGCGGGTGGGCGGGCAGGAACAGCAGCACGCAGTCGTCGGCCTCGCACTGCCGGATCCTGGTGACGGACGGGTCGGCGAGGAGGTCGGCGGCGGCCTCGGCCAGCTGTCCGGCGAGTTGTGCGCCGGGCGGGCCGGTGCGCCGGCGAACACCGGTGACCGCGATGCCGTCCCAGGTCAGCTCGGTGATGGCGGGCGCGGCGCGCTGGGCGTCGTTGAGCGCGGCCAGGTCCGGATCGGCGGGACGTTCGCCGTGGCAGGCCCGTTCGATGGCGTTGGCGGCGTGCTCCCGTACAAAGTGCACGGCACATACGTCATGCATGTCGAGGAGGCCGGGGTCCGGGAGCCGGTCGGCCTGGAGGAGGAGCCAGGCGCGCAGGTCGTCGGGAGTGGCGAGCAGGTCGCCGGCCGTCGTGCGGGTGTTGACGAGGTCGAGGGCGAGGGGTTCGCCGGTCAGCGGGACGACGTCGCTCATGCTTCTAATGCTACATCCAAGGTTTGACACATTAGATCGTCAAGGGCTATAACTAACGCATCTTCAGCGAAGGAAGGCGTTAGACATGACGGTCCTCACGGTCGCGCGGACGGTTCACCGGTACGTGGACGTCGGCGATGTCCGCGTCTTCTACCGGGAGTCGGTGCCCGAGCGCGCCGACGCGCCCGCGCTGCTGCTCCTGCACGGCTTCCCGTCCGCGTCACACCAGTTCAGGCGCCTGATCGACGTGCTGGGCGCCCGGTACCGGCTCATCGCCCCCGACTACCCCGGCTTCGGGCGCACGCAGGCCCCGGACGGCTTCGCCTACTCGTTCGACCGGCTCGCCGACGTCACCGAGGGGTTCGTCGAACGGCTCGGGCTGTCCCGGTTCGTCATGTACGTCTTCGACTTCGGCGCGCCGGTCGGCTTCCGGCTCGCCGAGCGGCACCCGGAGTGGATCGCGGGCCTGATCGTCCAGAACGGCAACGCCTACGAGGACGGCCTGTCGGACGCGGCGCGCGCGTTCATCGCGCTGCGTCCCGGCCAGGACGGCGCAGAGGAGACGATCCGCGGCCTGCTCACCCTCGAGGGGACGCGCGGCCAGTACGAGACGGGCGTCGCCGACCCCGAGGCGATCGCGCCGGACGGCTGGACGCTCGACCAGCACTTCCTCGACCTGCCCGGACGCAAGGAGGCCCAGGTCGCACTGGCGTTCGACTACCGCTCCAACGTGGAGCGCTACGGCGCCTGGCAGGCGTGGCTGCGCGAGCACACCCCGCCAGCGCTGATCGTCTGGGGCCGCAACGACCCGTTCTTCACCGAGCCCGGCGCGCGCGCCTACCTGCGCGACGTCCCGGACGCCGAGCTCCACGTCCTCGACACGGGCCACTTCGCCCTGGAGGACCGCCTGCCGGAGATCGCCCCGCTCGTCGCGGGCTTCCTCGACCGCGTCCAGGCGCAGCGCGGCGGCCAGCAACGCGGCGGCCAGCAACGCGGCGGCCAGCAACGCGGCGATCAGTAGCGCGGCGGTCAGACGATGGGGCGGTCCTTCCTGATGCGGCGGCGAACGTCCCGCAGGTAGACGTTGAAGGGGAACTCGCGGAGGGGACGGGGCATCGCGCGGTTGGTGAGCGCCATCAGCCGGGCGAAACGGTCGAAGCGGGCCTGGTCGCGGGGCGTCCACGGGTAGCCGAGCTCGTCGCGGAAGGGGGCCGGCAGGAACCCGAGGGTGAGGAAGCGGTGCAGCCGGCCGAGCGTCCAGTGCACGGGGGCGGGCAGGAAGCGCAGCTCGGTGAGGTCGCGGAGGTAGCCGCGGGTGACGTCGTCCATCTCGATCTTCTTGAGGGACTCGGTCCAGTACTCCTCGAAGGCGGCGCGGTCGGCGGGCCACATGTCCTCGGTCATCTGGAGGGTGGTGCCGAAGCGGGCGCCGTGCCGGTAGAGGGCGTCGACCTGCTCCCGCGTCGGGTCGCCGTAGAGCATCGTGTAGATCATCTCGGTGCCCCAGTAGAGGCACGCGGCGACCCAGAGCTGGAGGTCGCGGTCGAAGGCGTTGTAGGGGACGGGTTCCTTCGCGCGGACCTGCTTGTGGGCGCGGTTGACCTCGCGGCGCATGGCGAGGCGCTCGTCCTCGTCGCCGAGCATGGCGACGGCGATGTAGCTGAGGGTGGTGCGGGCGCGCTTGATGGGATGCTTGTCGACGCGGCCGCTGTCCACGGTGCTCTCGGCGACGCCGCGCCCGACGGGCAGGCGGGAGAGCTGCATGACGACGTTCGCGGCGGCGGCGGACAGGGCCATGCCGGAGATCGCGTCGAAGACTATCTTCGGGGGACGCTCCGTGGACGTGGCGGTCGCGGTCATCCGGTCCTCACTCCTGGTACAGAGAAGCGATTTCCGTATCACTGTGCCATCTGTAAGCAAGCGCTTGCAAGGGCGCCCGGCGGACCGGGCACCCCCGCACCCGGGTCACGCGTACGGATCCTCCCGCTGCAGCACCCGTCCCGCGAACTCCTTCAGCGAGTCCAGCGCCCGCATGTACGGCACCGGGCCGAACGACACCCGCGCCGCCCCCGCCTCCGCGAGCTCGCCGAGCGACGACCCCGGGAAGCAGTTCACGTTCACCGGCCCCGGAATGCCCTTGACCAGCGTCGCGACCGCGTCCGGCGGCGCCGTGATCGGGTACACGCAGTCCGCGCCCGCCTCCAGGTACAGCCGGCCGCGGGCGATCGCGGCCTCCACAGGGTCCGCGAGCCCGGCGACGAACGTGTCGGCCCGCGCGTTGATCACCAGGGCGTCGCCCGCCGCGGCGCGCACCGCGGCCAGGTACTCCGCCTGCTCCTCCGGCTCGGCGAGCTTCCCCGCGTAGGTGTCCTCCAGGTTGCAGCCCGCCGCGCCGATCGCGAGCAGCCGCTCCACCAGCTCCTCCGGCGGCAGCCCGTACCCGGCCTCGGCGTCCACCGTGACCGGGACGGACGCGGCCCGGATCACCCTCCCGGCGGCGGCGAGCATCTCCTCCACCGGCGCGCCCTCATGATCCGGGTAGCCGAGCATCGCGGAGACCGCGGCGCTCGCGGTCGCGAGCGCCGGATACCCGGCCTCCTGGACGATCTCGGCGCTCGCCGCGTCCCACACGTTCGGCAGCAGCAGCGGGTCGCCGGGACGGTGCAGGTCGCGCAGCCGGGCGGCGTTCTCGGACATCTGTCTCTCCTTCCGTCACGCGTTCGTTCACCAGGGGGACCGGATCGGGACGCATTACGTGACACATGCCCCTTCCGGCCCGTCCGGCACCTGGCGGGATGCGGTCACCCGCGACGCCGGGGGCTGGGCTAGCGTCGAGATGATCGAGTGGCCCGTGACACGAGGGAGTGCGCATGCTGCCGTGGTCCGCCGACTTCGCCGGACGCCTTGAGGAGCACGCCGTCAGCAGCGAGCTGCTGCGCGGCAACCCGCTGAAGGACCCGCACGAACGCCCGCTGCTGGTGTACGTCCCGCCCGGCTACGACGACGAGCCGGACCGCCGCTACCCGTCCGTCTACGTGATCACCGGGTTCACCGGGCACGTCGGGATCTGGCGGAACCGGATGCCGTACCGGCAGCCGTTCCCCGAGACCGCCGACGCCGTGTTCGCCTCCGGGGAGGCCCCTCCCGCGATCGTCGTGTTCGTCGACGCGTGGACGGCGCACGGCGGCAGCCAGTTCATCGACTCCCCCGGCACCGGCAAGTACCACTCCTACATCTGCGACGAGGTCGTCCCCTGGGTCGACGCCCACTACCGCACCCTGGACGCGCCGGAGCACCGGGCGATCAGCGGCAAGTCCAGCGGCGGCTACGGCGCGATGATCACGCCGATGCTCCGCCCCGACCTGTTCGGCGCGCTCGCCACCCACGCCGGCGACGCCCTGTTCGAGTACTGCTACCTGCCCGAGTTCCCGAAATGCGTCCGCCACCTGCGCAAGTACGGCGGCGACATCACCCGCTGGTGGGACGACTTCAACGCGCGCGTCTCGTTCACCAAGCCCGAGGACATGGAGCTGCTGAACGTCCTCGGCATGGCCGTCTGCTACTCGGCCCGGGACGACGGCACGCCGGAACTGCCGTTCGACCCCGTCACCGGCGTCCTGCGCCCGGAGATCTGGGACCGCTGGCTCGCCTGGGACCCCGTCCGGATGGTGCCGGACCACGCCGCCGCGATGCGCTCCCAGCGGGCGATCTGGATCGACGGCGGCACCCGCGACGAATGGTTCCTGGACATCGGCGCCGAGGCGTTCCACCGCGCGCTGCTGGACGCCGGGGTCTCCCCCGACGTGATCCACTTCGAGCTGTTCGACGCGGGCCACGGCGGCATCGACTACCGCTACCCGCTCGCGCTCTCCTGGCTCTGCCGGCGCATCGCCCCCTGACGCCCGTCCTCCCCGAAACGGCGTGCCCGCTCCTCCGGCGGGCACGCCGTTCGCGCTGGTCAGGCTGGCTTTTCAGTGTTTTCAGAGGGCCCGTTCACCGGGATTGAAAATCCAGTGGCCCATGGATTCGTTGACACCGGCGGCCGCCCGCACGAGCCTTTGGGCTGTCCACCGAGAACGTCCGCACCGCTCCCGCGCGACGCCTTCGACGACGGA